>JALNVT010000286.1 GCA_023231265.1 Sphaerochaetaceae bacterium | reverse complement strand
TAATATATCTGCAGGTAAGATAGAAGGAATTAACAACAAGATTAAAACAGCACGTCGCAAGGCTTTTGGCTATTCTGATGATGAATATTTCTTTCTAAAACTATTTGATGCAAGTAGAAAAAGTTATGTAAGAAATCCATCCTCACATAAAATCCCACAAAATTTATGATTGAGCCAAAAAATAGTAGCTTCAGTCAAAAAGGACAGGAGATTATATGTTCTCTTGATGCCAATGGTAATTTGGTATCTTGTTTGGATGTACAAACCTATGGGTGGATTGCTCATGGTATTCAAGCGTTATGACCCAACTCTAGGTCTTATAAACAGTGATTTCAAAGGAATTGGTAACTTTCTTAATTTGATGACTGGTGTTCATAAGGTTGAGTTTTGGCAGGCGTTCAGAAATACGTTTATTATAAGTAGTTACAGTTTGATCTTTGGTTTTCCTGTTCCTATCTTATTGGCTCTCTTCTTCAATGAGATCACCAATGAATTGACAAGAAAGGTAACACAGACCGTAACATATTTACCTCACTTCTTATAAGAAGTTACAATTACAAGTATTGTTTTGATGCTTGTTTACAATGGTGTTCAATCAACAGGTATCATTGCACAGATATTCATCAAAGCAGGTATCATCAGTTCAAACTCTTCAATTATACAGCAGGTAAGTTATTTCAGACCTTTATATTTTATTACAGGTATTTGGAAAGAATCTGGTTACAATTCAATTGTTTATTATGCTGCAATTATGGGTATCTCACCAACTCTGTACGAAGCAATAAAGATGGATGGTGGTAACAAGTTCCAAGAAATTCGTTATGTAACAATGCCTGGTATGGCACCAACTCTAATCATCATGGTCATCATGAGAATAGGTCGGATGCTTACAATTGGTTATGAAAGAGTTCTGTTGCTTTACAATCCAAACATCTATGTTACAGCTGATGTACTTTCAACATTTGAACAAAGAATTGGTATTCTTTCAGGAAACTATGGTGTTGGTGCTGCCACATCACTGTTCAACTCATTGATCGCTTTTGCTCTTGTATTGGGTGCAAACACAATCAGTAGAAATATTTCTAAAACATCACTTTGGTAGGAGGAATGATAAAAAGTAATAGTAAGTAGTTTACAGAAGAGTTTTTGTTGGATGTATACTTTATGCATAACAAGAAAGCTAAGATGCAAGTTCGTCATATTTTCTGGTCTTCGAGACCGTTTAGGAGAAAGAAGAGCAGGTATCGAATCATTCAGTGGTCCTTATCAGTAATGATAAATGAGGCCGAATAGGAGATTGGTTCTGTAGATTACAGGCCTAACAGATGCTAACTTGTTAAATCAAAATAAGGATGGCAAGTATGAAAGATGTTACAGTTTTATCAGAATTAAGCGTAGGAATTGATTTACACAAAACACAGTTTACTGTATGTGCAATATCATCAGATGGTGAGTTATTACTTGAAAAACAGTATGAGACCAATAACGATGGTTATTTAGCATTCATTGAAGCTATGCATACTTTTGAGGAAGAAAAAGGATGTACTATTGCTTTAGCAATTGAAGCAACTTGCAATGCCCGATTCTCCAGAAATAAGATGGTTAGAGAGTTCTTTAGAGTTGTAGTTGTTAATACAAGTAGATTTGAACTTATTTCAAAAAGTACTAAAAAGACTGATAAACATGACGCTGCAGAATTGGCATATTACCTATCTAAAGATATGTTACCTGAATCTCATTTATGTGAAGAACATGAAGAAGAGATAAGACGATTGTTAAAAACAAGATCAATCTTAGTTTCAACTGAAGTTAAAATAAAGAACCAAGTACATGGTATGCTTTTAGGTCATGGAGAAGTTACAAAGAGTGCTCAGTTTCAGAGTAAAAAGAAGCGACAAGTGCTTATAGATAGCCTCGGACAAGACCCATACACAAAGACAGTTGTCGCATCTCTAAAAGAGATGTTTACAATTTTAGATGGTCTTATAGCCAGTGTCAATGAACTTGAGAGGTATATCAAAGAATTAGTAGCAGATGATGAAGATTATAACTTGTTAATTACAATCCCTGGAGTAGGTTTTGTAACAGCAGCAACTATATCATGTTATACAAAGAATTTGGATAGATTTGATGGTAACTATAAGAGGTTTTGCTCCTATGTTGGGTTAACACCTTATATTCATAGCTCCAACAAAACTGAGCATATTGGACATATAACTAAGCATGGTCCTACGGAGTTGAGGACGGCCTTTGTACAGATGTGTATGGGCTTTCTTAGACTTACTAAGGTAACTGGAGAGTGGAGGCTCTTGGTTAATTATAAGAAGATGAAAGAAGCCAAGGGATCTGGTAAATCAATAGTAGCAACATCAAGGAAGCTAGCAAGAATAGTTTTTGTGATGTTGAGTAAAAGAGAAGAATTTAACCCTTCTCTTATGGTAAATGCAGTAGGACATAGTCTTACTGCTGATGAGGTCATAGGAGCTTAATTTACTACTCCTATAGACTTATAAGAATAATATTACAGTTAGCAGAATTAAGTTTACTGTTGACTTTTTATAGGAGACTATATGAAAATTTTATATGCTTCATGTTTATGTACTAAGAGAAAATTTAATGGTCTTTTCAAAAATAGTAAATATAAACCT
>JALNVT010000285.1 GCA_023231265.1 Sphaerochaetaceae bacterium | reverse complement strand
TTATGAATTTACCTAATTACAGAATTAAAATATTTAGGTTGCTATTTTTTATGTACTTGATAGAATAACAGTAAAGAACAAAAGGACCGGTGTTGTAAGTGATGACCAATATGGATTTCGGAGAATTGTGCGATATATATAAGGAAGACCCATCTCAACTATATGAACTTATGGAAAAAGGGGTGGATATGAATGCTACAGCTTATAGGAGAGTGACCTTTCTCATGTACGTTGTCAAAAGAAGCTGTGATGCAAAACTTGTTAGAGCTATGATTAATTCAGGAGCTGATGTACATGCAAGAAATTTATTTGGGAGAACTGCACTTATGATAAGTGCCAAAAATCAAGATGCACCTGAAGTCATACAGGCCCTTGTTGATGCAGGATCTGATGTGAATGCAATTGATGATTATGGTAATGATGCTCTCACTTATTCTCATATATATTGTAGATGTCCACGTGTGACAAAAATATTAAAAAAAGCAAGTCGAAAGAACATCATAAGTTTTGATTCTTTCAATTGAAATCCTTTTGTTTATGAGGAATTATAAAGAGATTTAACAAAACTAATACAAATAGGTTATGTTTATGAAAATTATCGAAAATAAATCTCATTTTTTTTATACTAAACTTGAATCGTTTAAGTTGATACATGTGTTTATTGTTTGAACTCTCTGAAAATTGAACATAGAACTTAAAAACTGAATGTATAAGGATTTATGTATAATTTTATGATAATATTTGTTCATTGAAAATTTATACATTTTTGATTAGGATTGTGCACTGAAAAAAAATGGTGAAAAATCGAAACTTTTATTTTACATATTCCAAAACCTATGTAATAATAATGTTTGTCGTTGTTCTGCTCAACATGATTTTTCCAGCAGTTGAGCAAAAGGTTCTAAGTTATATTAGGATCACAATAGGAGGTTGCCGCTTTTCCCCTTGGTTAAGCGGTATTTTTTTGCCCTTTTTCAGAGCACAGATATACACCACCGTTCCTCAAATATGATTTATGAGCATCGTTTGTGGGTCAAAAATATATAAAATTACGACATCTAACTCAAAAGTGTAATAATTTTTCTGATTCCCTCATAAAATCTTCTTAATCAGTTGCCGATATAACAAAAGTTTTATATTTTTTGTAAGTAAAATTTAAAATTAATATGTTATGTTCTTTTGGAGGTATAACGTGGAACACAAGAAGTTTAAAACTGAGGTCTCTCAGTTATTGCAATTAATCATTCACTCCCTTTATTCAAATAAGGAAATTTTCTTAAGAGAATTGGTCTCTAACTCATCTGATGCTATTGATAAATTGAAATATCTATCATTAACTGATGAAAAGTTAAAAGACTATGAATTCGATCCTCGTATCGATTTGGAGTTTGTTGAAGGCAAAGACGGTAAAGAAGCTACTTTAATCCTAAAAGATAACGGTATTGGTATGAGTCATGACGAACTAGCAGATAACCTTGGTACTATTGCATCCAGTGGTACAAAGAAGTTCTTATCTACTTTATCTGACGATCAGAAGAAAGACAGCAACCTCATCGGTCAGTTTGGTGTTGGTTTCTACAGTGCATTCATGGTTTCATCATCTGTTGATGTTATCAGTAAGAGAGCTGGCGAAGACAAAGCATACAAATGGTCAAGCACAGGTGTTGGTTCTTATACAATAGAAGAGGCAGATAGAGATGAACAGGGTTCAACAATCATCATGCACCTAAATGAAGAAGGTGAGATGTTTGCTAACAGATGGCAGATTGAACAGCTGGTTAAGAAATACAGTGATCATGTTGCTTATCCTATTTACCTAGCTTATGACAGTGAAAAAGTTGATGATAAGAATAAAGATGCTGAAGGCAATCCTATCAAAACAATCGAACATAAAGTAGAACAGATCAACAGCAGCACTGCACTTTGGAGACAACCAAAGAGTTCTTTGAAAGAAGAAGATTACAACAACTTCTACAAGAACACAAACAGTGATAGCGAAGATCCTCTTTTCTACTTACACACAAAAGCAGAAGGCGCTACAGAATATACAACAATGTTCTTCATTCCAGCTAAAGCTCCATTCGATATGAACTATGCTGATTATCGTCCAGGTGTAAAACTTTATGTTAAGAGAGTATACATCACTGATGATGAGAAAGAATTACTTCCAACTTACCTACGTTTCGTACGTGGTATCATCGACAGTGAAGATCTACCATTGAACGTTTCAAGAGAAATCTTACAGCAGAACAGAGTTATGAGCACAATCAGAAACTCCAGCGTTAAGAAACTTCTCAGCGAATTCAAGAAGATTTCAGAAAACAACCCAGAATTATATGCAAAGTTCATTGAGCAGTACAACAGACCATTGAAAGAAGGTCTTTACAGCGATTATGCAAACCGTGATGAATTGCTTGAACTTGTTAGATTCAAATCTTCAACAGAAGAAGGTTATGTATCATTAGCTCAATATAAAGAGAGAATGAGTGAAGATCAGAAGAGCATCTACTATATCACAGGTGGTAAAGAAGATACTCTTAAATCAAGCCCATTACTTGAAGCTTACAAGAAGAAAGGTTATGAAGTATTGATCATGGCAGAAGACATTGATGATTTCATCATTGGTTCTGTTGGAACATACAAAGAACTTCCTTTGAAGGCTAT
>JALNVT010000284.1 GCA_023231265.1 Sphaerochaetaceae bacterium | reverse complement strand
ATCGGAAGGAAGTAGGTATGTGAGGCCATTGTTGAAGTCTTTATAAATTACAAATTTATCTGGACCACCAACCAATTTAAGACTACTTGCGATGCATGTTGTTTCAAGCTCGCCCTTAGCTTTGTTCAGTTTTGGTGCGGCTTCTTTTATTGTTCCTTCTACTCTTTCATATTGATTGTTGTAGAACACAACAGCTTTCTCGCCAAGGCCTTCATTTGAATAACAGAATGTTGAGTTGTTAACACAACCGTTGTTTATTAGATCATAGATTTGGAAATTTTCAACTTCACTGAAGATATATCTTTTCTTCATGAGAGGGAAGATTTTCTCTCTGTGCTGATTGATTAAATCTTCAGATGGCCATTCGTCCCAATATGCTTTTCTGTATTCCATTCCATATTTTTCTTTGAGACCCTCTATCTGACCATGTCCAAACATTGGAAGTCCTGGCATTGTGGTGAGAAGTGTGCAGACACCAAAGTATTTGTCGCCATCGCCAAACTGATCAAAAGCAGTCTCCTCATCAGGATTGCTCATGAAGTTTACATAACGTTTCAAAATTTCAGGTTCAAATTCTAGAGTTGCTTTGATTGAGTTTTTGTATTTCTCATTCTCTTCATTTTTAAGCATGTTCATGAATGCACTGTTGTAAACTCTGTGCATTCCAAGAGATCTTACAAAATATCCTTCCATCATCCAGAAAGCTTCAGCAAGAAGCAATGTATCTGGGAGCTCTTCAGCCATCCTATCAACAACCTCTCTCCAGAATTCTTTAGGAATACGGGAATTAAATTCCTGAGGAGTCATTGAGTTTTGAGTTCTACCAGCAATATCACCACCACATCCAGGTTTTGGATACCAAAGACGCTGTATGTGTTTTTTAGCAAGTGTCATTGCAGCATCAAAACGAATTATAGGGAAGTTTATGGCAACGTGTCTGATCTGTTGGAATACTGCCTCTCTTGTGATTGGATTCAAGAAATCCAATTGAGCGGTATCATTCCAAGGCATTGATGTTCCATCATTACCATGGAAGATGTAACGAGTATCACCTGTTCTTTTATCAACTCTTCTGAAAGTTACAGCTGCATCAGTTTTATCGTAGTAATGATCTTCAATCTTTATCTCTATATCTGGATTTGTTGATAAATCTGGACCATTGTAAGTGTAACAAGGATATGGAGAGTAGCTCTGCTGTATGAAATATTCGGGATGTTCAACAACCCAATCAGCATCGATACCTACATGGTTTGGAACCATGTCGGCAGCAAGTTTTATTCCACGTTCATCACAGCGTGCTTTTAAATCTGCCAGTGCTTGCCAACCACCGATTCCTTCTGCAATCTGATTGTTCTTCAATGAGTAAGCAGATGCTTCTGCATCTGGATTACCACAGAGATTCTTAATTCTCTTACTTGCATCAGATCTTTCCCAAAGTCCAATCAACCAAAGAGCAGTGAATCCACGGTCTCTCAAGTTATCGAGTTCTTCATTTGGAATCTGATCTAAAGTTGTTATGTGTCTGTTGTAGTATTTAGAAAGCTGATCTAGCCATACAAGGGTGCTCTTTGCAACCATGATTACGTTTGGCATCCAGTTTCTATCTTTGGTGAAAGCTTCTATCTCTAAAGTCTCTCCATCATATTGAGGAATGTAGGTCTCCGGCTTGCCACCGCCCTGATAAATAGGCTTGGTTTCTTCTGTATGATAGTCCAAAGCGTTAAGAAGACTTTTCATGAGTTCGTCAGATAGCAAATCCTTCCATTCTTCTAAGATATATGAAATCTGGTCAAATAGAGATTCTGGATTGAGAAGTGCTGGAGTGATTAAGAAAGTGAACAGGTCCTCATCAATTGAATTGTGTTCAAGTCCTCTGTTTTTCAAACCACCGAGTAAATCTTTAAGAGCTTGCTCTGTTTTAGGAAAAGTAAGACCTTCTGGTGCAATCAAAGGCTTGATAGCCTTTGTCATTGCTGGATTGAATGTCATTACTTTGTGAAGGAAATAACCTCTGGTTGTTTCTTCAATGAAAGTATCAATATCTGGTTCAATTTCTGCAAGTTTTGGTGAAGGAAATTCTTTTGAATAAAAAGTAAAGGTGCTCTCAGCATCATTATCATTTTGAATTTCTTTGGTTAACTTGGAAAAGAAAACCTTATTGTTGTTTGTCAGATATCTTGTGATTATATCTTGGTAAAGATAATGTAAGATTGCACTTGCATTTAGGTTTGCTGCAGACATGTAAGGAATTTCCTTATCTTTTAGCTCATTATATTTAAATGCAATTTCTTGTGATTGTGGGTAGTAAGAATTCAAGTTCTGTTCTGTTGAAAAAACAACCTCGTTGTATTTGATTCTTGTACGTGTTCTTCTGGAAATTCTAAAGTCTCTTGATATCATCGGTCCTCCCCTGTTTATAACCAATTATATTCGATAGAAATTTGTTTATTTACCTTTATAATAATAACGAAATTATATGGGTCTGTACATGAAAAAGTACAGAGAAAGGGTGTGATTCTTTATTATAAAAGGGGTTTTAGACAACAATAGAGGAAATGTAATAAGAAATATTTCTATATAATAGTTATATTGATATGATAAATGGGGATAAGACAATAAATTAATAAGAAAAATGATGAATGTTGCAAAATTGTTGTATTTTTAGCAAAAATGTAT
>JALNVT010000283.1 GCA_023231265.1 Sphaerochaetaceae bacterium | reverse complement strand
CTTTCTTGCCATGATATTTGCACTTCCAATTGCGCTCTCCTGTGCAATCTATCTCAGTGAATTTGCCAAAGGTAATTTTGCAAAGATATTGAGAAGTGGAATTGAACTTCTAGCTGGTATTCCCTCAATAATCTATGGATTGTTTGGAATAGCAGTTGTAGTCCCTCTGGTAAGAAACACAGTGGGGGGAAATGGATATTCCTTGCTATCGGCAGCAATAATACTAGCAATTATGATTCTTCCCACAATAATCAACTTCTCTGAAGTTTCTATACAGGCAGTTCCAGCAGAGATCAAGGCAGCTTCAATTGCTCTTGGTGCCACAAAGTGGCAGACAATCTACAAGGTAATAATTCCATCTTCAATAAGTGGAATTGTATCTTCAATAATACTGGCACTGGGACGAGCTATTGGTGAGACAACGGCAGTTGTTCTTGTCGGGGGTAATGCTCCAGTATTTGCACTGAATCCCACAGATATGGGACGAACATTGACCATGAATATCATAACTGACATGAGTTATGCAGAGGGCGTGCATATGAATGCACTGTTTGCAACAGCAATGCTTCTGTTCTTATTCATACTGGTTTTAAATCTCATTGTTGTCATGATCACAAGAAAAGAGCGATTAGATGGATAGAAAAAAAACAAACAACATTGCCCTAACTTTAATTAGAATATTATCAGCTCTATCAATAGTTATATTGGTTGTTATCTTGTCATATCTTATATACAGAGGATTGAGATATACAAATCAGAGTGAACTTGAAGTTCTACCGATTGCAATGGTAAATGAAGACTTTGAAGTATATACGAACAAAAAAGCCAATTTGGATAAAGTGGATTGGTTCACACTGCAGAGCATGGCAAAAGGTAGAGTGAGAACTCTCAGAACCATAAGTTCTGTAAATGAAAAATTCAATTTATATGTGGACTCAGCTGTTCGTGATAAATTATCTTCATATCTTGCAGTTCCTATCTCTGATGATGATATAGTGAACAGTTCAAGTGATATTGATTATTCCTCAGATAAAGGTGGAATGATCGTTATATCACCTGGAGCAACTGCTCCTAAGAACTATGTTAAAGTTGATGTCTATGATTCAGTTGTGGCCGTCAATGAAGATGTCACTCAGCTTCTCAACAACAGAAGAATTGGCTCTCTTTCTATGGAGCAAATTGAGAAAATTAAAGATGGAACATTCAAAAATTGGAATGAAATTGGTGGCCCAGATTTAAAGATCAATTTTATAAATAATTCCAATGCATATAATATTGAGAGCACCCCAGGTGGTGTGAGCATAGTGTCTGCAAGATCATATAATGACATGGAAGGTTTGGATACCCTAAAAATTCTTACTTTTGAAAAAGGTTGGAATATAAATCTGGATTATTTAGTATCTAACGCTCAAGAATCTGGAGCCTTTGGTGGAATAGGGTCAATCATTATAAATACATTCTTGATGATATTTCTTGTTCTTTTGATCTCAACTCCACTTGGTGTTGCAGCTGCAATATATCTATCCCAGTATGCCAAAAGAGGAAAGGCAACTGTGATAATAAGATCTGGAATTGATCTTCTATCAGGTATACCTTCAATCATTTTTGGATTGTTTGGAATGCTTATATTTGTTCAATTGTTTGGATGGGGATTCTCCCTCATAAGTGGTTGTATGACATTATCACTGATGATTCTTCCAACCATAATCAGGACAAGTGAGGAATCAATAAACACCGTTGATAAACAGATGATATTTGCAAGCAGAGGCCTTGGTGCCACAAAGATTGAAACAATCTTCAAAATAGTTCTTCCTGCAGCAAAAAAAGGTATCGTGACTGGTGTTATATTGGCAATTGGAAGAGCTTTAGGAGAGACAGCAGCTCTTGTATTTACAATTGGTTCAAGTACCGACATTGCATCATCTTTCACCAGCAGCTCAAGAGTTTTGGCACAGCATATCTATTTAACAATAATAGAAGGTCAATCAATTGATAAAGCATTTGCTTCTGCTCTTGTTTTGATAATATTGGAATTGATAATAAATACAGCAGCCAGATCTATGATAAGGAAAAGGGATAAATAATGAATGATAACAAACTTTTTGATGTAAAAAATCTTAGCCTCTGGTATGGAGAGCACAAAGCTTTAAAAGACGTCAACATGGAAATAGAGGCGAATAAAATAACAGCATTTATTGGTCCATCAGGATGTGGTAAATCCACATTCCTTAGAGTCTTGAACAGAATGAATGACCTGATAGATGGAGTTAACATCGAAGGCGATGTTTTATTGAATGGTCAAAATATTTTGAAAGATGTTGATATTATGGACCTTCGTCGTGAGGTTGGAATGGTATTTCAGAAAGCCAATCCATTTCCAATGAGCATATATGATAATGTTGCTTACGGTCCAAGGTTGTTTCAAAAATATAAGAAAGCCGAGATGAATGAGATTGTTGAAAGAGCACTTGTTCAGGCTTCTTTATGGGATGAAATTAAAGACAGACTTGATACCAACGGTATGGCTCTATCAGGTGGCCAGCAGCAGAGATTGTGTTTGGCAAGAACACTTGCAACAAATCCCAAGGTAATATTGATGGATGAACCAACTTCTGCGTTGGACCCAATATCAACTTCAAGAATTGAAGAGCTGATGATTGAATTGAAGAAAGAGTATTCAATT
>JALNVT010000282.1 GCA_023231265.1 Sphaerochaetaceae bacterium | reverse complement strand
TTCATAGTATTGATAATTTCAATTTTTTCCTCTGTCGTAAAGGTAAAATAAAAGTCTCAAAATTATATAAATATTTCTTTATCAATAATAATTTATTTATTAGTTCACAAATTAGCCAACTATGCTACCCTTATGAAAGTAGAACTTGATTCTAGAATTGTGTTCTATATATATTTCACAAAAAGAGGTTTTTATGAATGCATCTGACAAAGGCGCCAAGATGCCCTCTTTAATCAAAGTAATGCTTTTTGTTGCATTGTTTACTGCAACAGCTCTGCTTACAATGTTCCAACCGATTTGGGCAAACATACCGCTCAATATCATCATCCCGATTTTGCTTCTTATCTTCATGAAGATGGTGTTTTTTGAAAGAATGAAGCTCACCACTCTCATCTGCATGAGACTGCTTGTTGTTGTCACAATTTTTGGACTTTTTTCAGGAGAGACCTGTGTAAAAATTGTATTGGTTCTTTGGATGATAAATATTCTCGAAGCAACAATTACTGATCTCAGCAAGAAACATTATTTCAACGCCATAACAGGTTTTGCACTCACTCTATCACTCTTAACTTTCTTCACAAAGCAAAACTTAGGTGCATGGAATGGTGTTTACTATACACTGTTCTACAATGGAAACATTGGAACAATCTGTTGGATTCTATCTTATACTCTATGGAACTGGATCTTTGTCAGTTATGATTTCTCACCAGCTATTGCTAAATTGCACATGGCTGTATTGATCTCACCAATCATTGGAGCACTTCTTTCAATGAATCCTGGTGTTTGGTTCATCCTGCGTGGAAACAGTTTGACAACTGCAGATGTGACAGAAATTTCTTTCAAAGAAAAAATTGAGAGCTCTCTTGAAAGCAATCGAATGACAGATTTTGTCAGAGACACTCATTCAACATCTGTGCAGGTGCCGTTGATGATATTGAACATACTTCTTGTAGCAATTCCTGCTTTTTTCTTTTAATCAATTTGAGAGTTTGACTCTCTGAAATATATACCATCTAAGATTTTGGTGGTACTTAGCAAATTATTTAATACTGATATCAATTATTTACAGTTATTATAGGAGGTTACAGATAAATCATTATGATGCCATTATAATAGGCGCTGGTAACGGCGGGGTATCGAGTGCAGCACGATTAGCTACAAAAGGTAAGAAAGTTCTAGTTCTAGAAAAACATAACATACCAGGTGGATGTGGAACCAGCTTCAGAAGAGGTCGATTTGAATTTGAGGTTGCTCTTCATCAGCTCTCAAGCATGGGTACACCAGAAAAACCAGGTGAGCTGCGCAAGTTATTCAAAGAATACGGAATTGAGGACAAGATTGATTGGATTCCAATCAAATCTCTTTATCAGATAAATCTTCCAGGTGGAAAGAATCAATCAATTCCTGCCAACAGAAAGGAAGCTGAGAGAGTGCTTGGAGAGAGCTTCCCAAAAGAAAAAGAGAATATTCTGCGTTATTTTGAAACAGTATATCAATTTCACAATCAGACAAATGCATTCATGGTTATGCAGGCAAAATCAACAGGTGAGCCAAGTGAATTCAAAAAGCTTCTTGTAAAGAGTGTCTTCGCTAAAAAATTCCCTGTCCTTGCAAAGTATGCAATGTGCAGCACCCAAGTGGTTCTTAATGAATTCTTTGAAGATAGAGAACTTCAGTTATGTTTGAGTGCATACTGGTGTTTCATGGGAATGCCACCGGAGAGATTCCCTTTCTCAATTCTCGCAAGATGTACAGCAATATATATTGAAGATCAACCTTATTACCTCAGAGGCGGAAGTCAGGTGATCTCTCAAGCATTGGCTGATAAAGTTCGTGAGAAGGGTGGTATGGTTTCATACAATTGTGGAGCTAAAGAGATCCTTGTTAAGAACAAAAAAGCCTATGGTGTTATTGATGATAAGGGTGTGGAATACACATGTGATGATATAATTTCTGGTATCTCTCCAATTGATACATACTTCAAATTGATCAAGAAAGAAGAGGTTCCAAAGAGTGCTAAAGAATATCTAGCAGCATATACAGTTGGAATATCTGCTCTCACATGTTTCATCGGTCTTGATTGCACTCCAGAAGAAATTGGTTACACTGATTCATTCAACCTCACTTACGCAAATCTTGACTGCAATGAAGGGTTCCAGAAAGCATACACACTTCTCCCTGAAACAGATCCACTGATCAACACATGTTACACAGTAGATGATCCTAAAGTATCTCCTAAAGGAACAAGTGTTATATCTGCTGGAACATTGAAATTTGGTAAGGCATGGATGGAACTATCACCAGAGGAATATCATAAAACAAAATATGAAGCAGGTAGCATAATAATCGACCGTCTTGAGAAGATGTATCCAGGATTGAGAAGCCATATTGAAGAGATTGAAGTTGCAACTCCACTCACTCATATACGATATCTGCATCATCCAGAGGGTGCTATTTACGGTTTTGAACAGGATTTGAAATCATCTGTATTCTTCTTCCCAAGAGAAGACCAGATAGATAATCTTACATTTGCTAACGGATGGGGCAATATCTGCGGATTGGGTCCTAACTACATGTACGGTGCACAGGTTGCCGATAGAATTTTAAACAGGGAGTCAAAATAATGGCTGATTTAAAAGAAATAATCATCACTAACATGCCTCACGGCAAGGAAGTATTGCAAGAAATAAAAGACAGAAGAAAAAGTGGAACAGACTATCGCCTTGAAGTTGGTAAGATTGAAGCAACTGTT
>JALNVT010000281.1 GCA_023231265.1 Sphaerochaetaceae bacterium | reverse complement strand
TGGAATCTTGTCCATCTTGCCTGCAGGAAATTCTCTAGTTATTTCTTTTATTGGGTGACGATATTGATTGACAAGTAATATTTCTTCTCTGCTGTTGATTGCAATAATAACGACACCTCCAGGATGATGAATGTATGTTCTATCTTTTTTACTTGAAGTTGGAAGTATTACGGTGTCTCTTTTAAGTGTGTAGCAATCAAAATCTAATACATCTTTGCTTGCAATCAATTTTTCTTTTAATTTCATTTATATCTCTTGGGCTTTTGATTGTTCTAATTTAGTTCTAGATACTAAATTAGTCAAATAGAAATTAAAAAAGACTGAAATAAATTTCAGCCTTCTTCATATTATGATGGAAGTTATTCTTGGTTGGATAAACCAATCTCATCAGCTACACTTTGCAGTGCAGGAATTGCAATGTTTATAATATCGGTCAATTCCATTCCCATGAGTACAGCGCCTTCTTCAATGACTGCTCTATTTACACCTGCAGCAAATTTAGCATTTTTATATTTTTTCTTAACGCTTTTTGCATTCATCCCTTCCATTTTAGTTGGTCTCATCAATGCTGTTGCATAGATAAGTCCTGTAAGTTCATCAATTGTGTAGAGGACTTTTTCCATTTGAAGTTCAGGTTTTGTTTCAACACATAGTTTCCATCCATGAGAGCAAACTGCATGAATGAAGTCATCATCAGCTCCAATTTCTTTCAATAATTCTGGAGCTTTCAAACAATGTTCCTCAGGCCACATTTCATAGTCTACATCATGCAGCAATCCAACATTGCCCCAATATTCTTCATCTTCTCCATAATGCTTAGCAAAGGCTTTCATTACGGCTTCAACTGATTTGCCATGATTTACTAGAGCTTCTGTTTTATTGTATTTTGTTAATAGTTCAAATGCATCTTCTCTGGTCATAGATTTTACTCCTTTTTATTTTAAATATACCAAAAAATTGTAATAAATGAAAATCTATTTAGTTAAATACTAGAAAAAAGATTGGATTTACGTTATTAATAAAGAAATTAGAAAGCGGTTCCTTTGTAAGAAGGACTGTGCTAAAATCAAAGTATATCTTATTGAGGAGGTAATAAATGTCCAAACAAGACGACAGTGGTAGTCCTTTACCTCCAGCGACTTATTTAACTAAAACAATTTTCCTCCAAACTACAAAATCTAATTAATGCTTATACCGTAGTTATTTACTTTTGGAGGAACATCTTTCATTAGGAGATAATTATGATAACAATAAGAAATAACATAGTATCACGAATTCCAGGTGATATTAAAAGACCAGCAAACTATACATGGGTAGATGCCCGCGATATTAACAGAGATGACATTGCACGACTTGAAGAAGAATTTGCTATTGATAGTGAGCTTCTAGCAGATATCATGGATCCTGATGAACAGGCTCGTATTGAAAAAGAAGATGACTATACTGCATTGATTGTTCGTCTTCCTGCAAAAGATGATGATGTAGAAGGTGTGAATCAATATGCTATTCCACTTGGTATTGTCATGTTCGAAAAGATGCTCATCACCATCTGTCAAAGCGATTCAATAGTACTTGAAGACTTTGCTAGAAAGAGATTCAGACAGTATCCTGTTGAGACAAAGGAAGGCTTTGTTATTTCCATAATGGAAAGGTCAGCCTTGGTCTACATCAGATTACTTAAATACATCAACAGACAAAAAAATCAAGTGGAAGAGAAACTGACAGGAAATGTCCAAAATAGAGAGTTACTTCAACTTCAACAGATTCAAAAAAGTTTGGTTTTCTTCAAAACAAGTTTGACAACAAATGAGATGCTTTTGGAAAAACTTCAAAAGAGTCCTTATTTTAAATTAACTACAGAAGAAGAAATGGACTTTTTGGAAGATACCATAACCGATACAAAACAGGCTATTTCAATGGCTGATATTTATTCAGACTTGTTAAGAGGTACCATGGAAGTATTCAGTTCTGTTATTGGTAATAACATGAATGAAATAATGAAAAGGCTAACAATCATAACAATTGCACTCATGTTCCCGACATTTATTGTTGGTTTCTACGGAATGAATATTGCACTTCCTTTCGATAATGTTCCTCATATATGGCAATATCTTCTGTTAGCCTGTGTTATTTCAGCATTCTTAGGATCATTTATTCTCTCAGATAGAAGAAACAATTCTCCAAAAAAAGATAGAGATGAAAGACTTAAAGATAAGCACTCAAAGCATATTAAGAAAGAAAAAAAAACAAAATTTTCATTTTTTAAGAGAAAGAAGAGCAAGCTTTAAAAAGTAAAACCTCACAAATTAATTTGTGAGGTTTATTCATCAAAAGGACATAAGTATTATAAATCAATCAGTTTTGTATAATTGGCATTATCTGAATAAATTGAATCAGTGATAAAATTAAGATAGATTGTATCTTCATATGTGCCCTTATCATTCAATGTAGGATTTGCACTTGTTGATAATGTTGTTAGATATAGATTTGATGTTGAGTTATTATTATCCATATTTTTCAACAAAAATATATCTTTGTTATCAATCAATTCATATTGATAAGAGTTATTTGTTGTTGTGTGATATTTCAAATAAAGTTTGTAAGGTATTATTTTTGAGCTATCTGTTGTATCATCACCATCTTTGTATAGGTTGAAATCATTTTTACTGCTCACCTGAAATGAAACATTGTATTTATCGTCAACAGCTACCAGACTTCTATATAATTTTATTGCCATCTTATAATAATCGTGATAATCTCCATCAAAAAAATCATCACT
>JALNVT010000280.1 GCA_023231265.1 Sphaerochaetaceae bacterium | reverse complement strand
GACTGTGCATATGCTTCAGCATCAGACCAAAGCATGGAATAATCAGATAGTTCTTGCGTCTAAATCAAACCAGTAACATTGTCTGTTACAGTTCCATCTCCATTATCAGTGTAGCTTGGAACATTTCCTGTATATTGTGCATCTTGCCCATAAAAAGCCTCTCCTTTTTCTGGAGCTTCTATCTGTTGAGAGTTGTCGAAACACAATCCTTGGTTGGTATCAACAAGTGGATATGTAAGTCCAGATGAATCACTGTCACCTATTGCGACTGTCTCTTTAATATCTTCAGTTTTGGTTTTGCAGCTGATTAAATTCAAACTCAATAGGGCTGTTAATCCAAATACAAGAACTTTAATTTTTTTGTTCATTGTTGTCTCATTCTAAATTGAATTCAACTTTTATGATAGTTAGCTAAAGTGAAGTCTGTGTGATGATATATAAATTTTAAACAAAAATTTTTAATATGGAGCTAGACTATCATTTAAAGTATGATTTTCTAGCTCCGCTTTTGTAAATTTAATAAGTGTTTGTTTCTCTAAAGATTAATTTCTGCTTTGAACATCTTTGATCTTTTGATCCAATATCTCACCATCTTTGATTATCATGGCTCTTCTCAACTCAGAACTGTATTCTCCTGTAATTAATTGCTCAATATAAGGATAGATGATTCCTGAATTGTTTGTTGTGAATGTCTTATAAAAAATAGCTGGTGTGTGGTCTACTGCATAATGCATGATTCCATCTACAAAGTAGGTTGGATTTTCAATGGTGGTTGGAACCGTTGTTTCAATTGCTCCTTTTCTATCGCAGCTCACATCAATGATCAAAGAATGTCTTTTCATTCTCTTCAGATCATCTCGTGTAATTATGTGATCTCGTCTTTTTAAATCCCAGCTTATGCAGTTAACAATTACATCATATTTTCCCAATTCTTGTATGAAAAGTTTTTCAGTTCTTCTCTTGTACTGCATAACTTTAGCACCAAACATATTGAGGGCTTTGATTGCTCCTCGTGCAGTATTTCCGTTACCAATTACAGCAACAGTGGTTTCATATGGCATCTTTCCGTAACATTGAAAACCATTTAGAATTGCAGCTTCTCCTGCCAATTCGTTGTTCTGCCAGAAAATATCTCTACCATTTTTTCGCATATCTTCCCAAGCAAACGCAGAAATTTTGTTTTTTACCAATAGGTCTGTAAGAGGTCTGTTTTGAGTTGCATGAACCCATCCAAATATAGTCTGTCCCTCATGTAATCTATCTAAGTAAGTTGCATCTCCAATTTTTGGATCGCATAAAACATCCTTTGTTAAAAGTTCATCGAAAGTGCAAATATGGCAGCCTAAATCGATATATTCCTGATCCTCTATTCCAAGAACCTTGCCGTATCCTTCTTGGAAGTAAAGCTGTTCAGGATTCTTTATCATCTTGATATGCTTCAGTTCAATTGCTCGTCTTTTCTCGTTTTCTTTTGTACTTATTAAAAATCCAATAGTATTCATGTAATTCTCCTTAAAAAGCTAACATCATTAAGATGCCAACTGATCAATTTGTCGTAAATCAACAGTCAGGACCATTGATTTGAACTGCAGTTAGTCTTTAGGTCAACTGCATCTACCCAGAAAAAAGAAATAGCTTCTCCCTTTTTAACCTTAGGATTAATGTTTTATAGTCTCTCACTATGCAATTAGATATTTAAAGTTGCCTAACTCCCTGCAGGTTCCTTGTTTGTATATAATTGCTAGAACCCAGTATCTCAATGGCATTCTTTTGGGAATTGTTTTGAAAGAATCCATTTTGTAGCGATACGGGGCTTTGGTTGCATTATTAGAAAAGTCATATGGCAAATAATAATTACCAATCTGTGATGGAAATGGTTTTTCTATGAACGTTTGTTTGCAAAAACTTTCATTTTTCTCCCAAAAGATGGTGATTCACCTATCAATAAGGAGGAGTGCAAGTTCCCATGAACACGTTATGTGCCTTCTAATAAATATCAATCAAATCGTTTTTTTTTGATAGAAAGTAAGTCAATAAAACATTAAAAAATATATTTTATTAAAGCGTCAGATAACAATAAGAACTCTACATCTTATTTCAGCATGACTGAAGTAAATGATACAAACAAAGTTATCTCATCTACATCAGAATTTATCTGAATGCTATTTATCGCTGAACCGTTGTTAGATTAAATCACTCATAGCAATTTCTTCTAACTCTTTAACTCAGTTGCTATACTCTCTGTGTATACATATGGTGATGTCAGTTTCTACTTGAGGTAGTCAAACATCAGAGCAGAGGAATGAAAGAAAAACTTCAATCAAGCAATTCAATCTCTCTCTGTGGATATTGATGTCATCTCCTTGTAAGTCTGTTTTCTTAACTTATCTATGAAAAATCATAGAAGGGAGAATAATTCTCAATGCCATATTGCAACCACTCTATAGCTTTGGTTGCAACTGTATAAGCTCGTTGTGGTGAATTTAGATTTATCAAATCTAAGTATTTTAAAACTATTTGGGTAATTCAGAAATTACCTTTTAATTCTAAGTGAGCCCAAAAAATATTATAACATGTATCTATTATAAATGTCCAATGTTTATGGCCTCGTAAATTTGAGTTGATGAATATTCAACGGTGGAAATAAATATGTAGAAATACAGTATATTTTAATGAAATATTCGTGAAGATTGGTGATGAAGTTTATTTTCATATTTTTTGTTTTTATGGTAACATCATTTTACTTGGGAGTATTTAATGTTAGATTCAAAGACTAAAGCAAAGATAGATGAAG
>JALNVT010000279.1 GCA_023231265.1 Sphaerochaetaceae bacterium | reverse complement strand
CACAGGAAATATTCCACTTGGATATATTCTCTGCTTTATATGAACAAAAGCAGCTTTTATTGCAGTTGCAATACGGACAACTTTGACACCACCACCAGCAGAGCCTGCACATCCTCCTACAAAAAACAGAAGAAGCAGAATCATCTGTGTAAATGTTGGCCACAGAGTGTAATCTGCAGTTGCAAAACCTGTTGTTGTTATTATTGATGCATTTTGAAATGCACTGTAACGAAGAGATGTGAGAAAATTAGGATAGACACCCTTGAGTGTCAGAAAGCCTGCAATCAACAAGGTACATACACTGAATATACCAGCATATGCTCTGAGCTCACCATCTTTCAGAACAGATTTCAATTTTCCAGTCATCGCTTTGTAATAGAGGGCAAAGTTGGTACCACCAATCAACATAAAGATTGTCACAACTATATCTACATACAGACTGTTGAAAGTCCCTATTGAAGAATTCTTGACGCAGAATCCAGCTGCTGCCATTGTGGAGAATGTAACCGTCACAGCTTCATAAAGATTCATTCCACCTAGTTTGAGCAATATAGCTTCCAGAACAGAAAAACCAACATATATAGACCACAAGATCAAAGCTGTATTCTGAATTTTAGGTGTGAGTTTATCTTTTGTTGGTCCAACAGACTCTGCTCCAACCAATTTATTACCACCAGTTCCAATTTTGGGAGCTATGGCCACAAAAAGAACAACTATTCCCATACCTCCCAACCAGTTTGTAGCAGAGCGCCAGAACAGTATGGATGTGGGGTTGTTCTCTATCTGTGTGAGAACAGTGGCTCCTGTTGTTGTGTAACCACTCATGACTTCAAAATATGCACTGGCATAATCAGGATAGGCACCACTTACCAGAAGTGGAATTGAGGTGAAAGCTGCACTTAATAGCCACGAGAAAGTAACAAACAGATAACCATCTCGTGTTCCAAGGTCGGTATTATCATGACCGTGTGTGAAAATTGCTACAAATATGCAGAATGATGCAATGGCAATATAAGAATAACCAAAACCAATCAAGGCCTGTGATTCTCCGTGAGTGTATGCCATGATTGTAGGAATGCCCATCAAAAAGGCAATGAAGGCTTGAATATATGCGAGTAATTTTAAATTTTGTTTGATGTTCATTACTTGTCAGCCTGTATAAATAATTTTTGAATGAATTTGCTGCTACCAGAGCTAACACTTACAAGAACTGAATCTCCATCAGACAATGTATAGTTACCATTTGGAATGATCTGCTTTCCATCTTTTGTATTTACAGCTGCAATGATTCCCTTGCCTTTCATGTTAATATCAAGAAGTTTCTTACCACAGACTGGAGTTTCCTTTTCAATTTTATATTCAAAAACTTCCATTGTTCCACCAAAGAATGAGTGGATGCTTGAAACATTGGAACCTCTGAGCTTGCTCAATACAGTCTCAACTGTAGATTCTGTTGTGGATATTATTGAATCAATTCCAAGATATCCTGCCATGCTCAGGTAGTTTATGTTCTGTCTTATCAGAGCAATTGATCTTACAATACCAACCTTCTTTGCATAGGTTGCTGTGATCAAATTGAGCTCATCTACATCTGTTAGAGATATGAGCAGATCATGATTGATCAAATCAGAATCTTTCAAGATTGTATCATCAGTTATATCTGCATTTAGAACCAACATCTGTGGAAATTCTGCTGCAAATTCTTGACAGACATCTATCTTCAGTTCAATCAGGGTTATATTTTTGAGCTGTGCAGGACTGCAGAGCTTCAAGAAAAACTTTGTAATCATTGAACCACCAACCAGTACAATCTTCAATTTTTCTTTTTTCTTATTTGAGACATTGGTCATCAAGTTCTGAAGTTCTTTTGGTTCTCCTACAATTGAAAGTACATCACCATCATTGATGAGAGTTGATCCGTTTGGAACCATTGTACCCTCTCTGTTTTTGATTGCAGTCACAATATAGTTATAACTTGATTCCTTTCTGATTTCCATTATTGTCTTGTTTGCAAAATTGTTGAAACGACCAACAGGATAGTTATAAAGGATGAATGTTGAATCATTGAAGGTTATCACATTGTTGTAGATACCATTGTTGACAATATTGTAGAGTGATTTGGCAGTAACTACATTTGGATTCACAATGTCTGTTAGTCCAAGAAGAGTTCCAATGCTTCCGTTCTTACCACTCCAACCTAAGTTCTTGATAGCAGCTATGGTCTTATTTACTTTAAACTGGCTTGAGACAATACCACAAGATACAATATTTATCTCATCATTTCCTGTGACGGCAATGAAAGAATCGGCATCTTTACAATTGGCTTGCTCCAAAATTTCAATATCAGTACCATTACCCAATATACCCATACAATCTAACTTACTCAAAGCATTGTCGAGACGAGCTTTATCGGTATCAATGAATGTAACATCTGCACCTTCACTGCACAGTTTTTTGGCAATTCTGGAACCTCTTCTACCAGCTCCCACTATAATGACTTTCATCTTATAACCATCCTTAAATAAAAAACAATAAAAATACCATTTATTTTAATTATCACATCACAAATATTTTAAATAACATGCTGTATTGGTGTACAGTGAACTGTTTGGCCAACTTTTAACACATCTATTATAAAAAATTTCGCAACGGATGATAAAGAGTGTAACATAGAATAGAATGTAACTTCTACCAAAAATTTCAGAATTGGAAACAAATATATAGAAATATACTAATCACAAGTTAAGTTTTAATTTTCCTTTTGGACATATAAGCAGATGGTTTTTCATTTTTCATGGATAAAAGTTCCTTACAGAAGATTTTTCATGAATTTAAACGTATTCATTTGCATTATTGCAATATATAGGGTAAATTTATTG
>JALNVT010000278.1 GCA_023231265.1 Sphaerochaetaceae bacterium | reverse complement strand
TTTTTCAGCAGTTCCTTACCTTCTTCACTGATCTCTCCGCCAAGCAATTCATTGACATCTTTAGAGGTGACATTCACTTTATCAGTATCAATCACACCACTGCTATCAACAGCCAATCCACTCTTTCTATCGATTAAGAAAGAGGCAATCAAGGCAACTGCAATTGATCCCAAAATATTGGTTGCTGCAACAAGAAATGCTCTAGCTCCTATGGTATCCAACTTGGTCAAAATACCTTCAATAGAACCTGTATTTATTCCCATGAAGAAGAGCAAACAATATAAATTAACAACCTGTAATTTAGCCGCTACAGAGCAGACTTTCTTACTGACAATCTTTCCAAAGCCAACTCCAATTATCAGAGCCCCAATCAGCTTGAAAAGGTAAAATAATGTATCCATAGCAATCAGACTATAGAAGATTATGTTAATAATCAATTATTTTCTTTATATAAACACCTCTTTTGATATGAATTTCTTCGATTATTAAAGTTTTCTCTTTACGTCATCTAAAATGCTATGTATATTTTAACTTATGAAAATTGAAACAATAAGTGATACAGTACATAAGATCACCTTCAAAGATGATAAAGAATTACTGTTAATAGGAACTGCTCACATATCGAAAGGTAGTGTTGATGAGGTATCCTCATATATGGATGAATTCAATCCTGACAGAGTCTGCATTGAATTAGATAAAACTCGTTACAAAGATAAAGATGATCAAACATCATGGGATAGCACAACTATCACAAAAGTTTTAAAAGAAGGCAAAGGTTTCCTTCTTCTTGCAAATATGGCTTTAGCTTCATTTCAGAGAAGAATGGGAGAGCAGACAGGCTCAAAACCTGGTGAGGAAATTCTTGGCGCTGCAAAGATTGCAGATGAGAAAAAAATCCCATTTTCTTTCTGTGATAGAGAGATTCAAACAACATTCAAACGTGCCTGGAGAAACTCAAATTTTTGGAACAAATGCAAACTTTTAGGAACACTAATTGGTGCTGCTTTCAGTAAAGAAGAGATAACAGAAGAGGAACTTGAAGAGCTCAAAAAGGGAGATGTCCTTGAGACCATGCTCAATGAGATGGCCAAGCAACTTCCAACAGTAAAGAAAGTTCTTATTGATGAAAGAGATCAGTTCCTTGCAACAAGCATGTATCAAGCTCCAGGAAATAAAAAACTGGGAGTCATAGGTGCAGGACACACTCAAGGTATATTGAGAAACTTACAGAAATTGGATGATGGAGAGGGTGTAACAGACCTCAAAGAGATCAACACTGTTCCTCCTGCTGGAAAGACAGGAAAGGTTTTAAAATATCTGATTCCAACCATAATTGTTGGCTTGATAGTTTATGGATTTGCTTCTTCTGGATGGACATCAGGAATAGAGATGTTTAAGTATTGGATCCTTGTAAATGCTGTATTCACTGGAATTGGTGGTATTGTGGCACTGGCTCATCCACTGACAATTGTAATCAGTATGCTAGCAGCCCCGTTCACCAGTCTCAACCCGACCATCGGGGTAGGGATAGTATCTGCCTTGCTTGAGCTCAAATTCAGAAAGCCAAGTGTCAAAGACTTCACCAATATGGGAGAAGACGCTCTGACCCTCAAAGGTTGGTACAAGAACAAAGCATTGCACAGTCTGCTTGTATTCTTCATATGTTCTGTAGGATCAGCAATAGGTACTTTTATTGGATTCCCTGTGCTGATTAAATTAATTGCTTAACAACTCAACTTCATATACAATGCTGCTTCAATGCAGCATTTTTTTTTGCTACCCCAGAGGCCTTCATATTGAAAAAGCGTGAAAGTTTATCACAATACAGAAAAAGTGCCTCACAGCTCTTTTTTGAATCTCTCACAGAGACATACTAACTACAAAAGCATCAACAATGTTTCACGTGAAACATAAAAAAAACAACCACCAAACATCTTTAAAATGTTTAGCAGCTGTCTTATGTAAATTGTTATATATAACTATTTAGTTTAGAAGCTCAATAATTCTACATCAAATACAAGGTAAGCATTAGGTGGAATTACACCAGGGTAACCCATCTCACCATAACCTAGTTCTGGTGGAATGATTAGAGTTCTTTTCTCGCCCTTAGTCATTGTCATCAATGCTTCATTCCATCCTTCAATCACCTGACCGATACCAAATGAAGCAGGTTCGCCTCTCTTGATTGATGAGTCAAACAATGTACCATCAAGAAGTTTACCTTCATAATGAACAGTTACTTGCTGTCCCATCTTTGGACTAGCTTTACCATCACCAGCTTTTGTAACGATGTACTTCAAGCCTGATTTAGTTTCTATTGCGTCTGGGTATGCTTTTTTAACAGCTTCGATAACACCAGCCATTTCTTTTTCTTTTTTAGCTCTACTCGCTTTTGAAGCATTATCAACATATTCTTGGAAAGATTCTTTAGTTACTTTAAAAGCTTCAGCTTCTTCACCAACTCTGATAATTTTAACAGTTTTGATTTTATCGCCTTGAGCAATGCTGTTAACAACATCCATGCCCTCAACAACGTGACCAAAGATTGTGTGCTTGTCATCCAACCAAGGAGTTGCTACATGTGTGATGAAGAACTGACTTCCGTTTGTGCCAGGACCAGCGTTAGCCATTGATAGCATTCCGCCTTCTGTGTGACGTAAAGTCTTATCAAATTCATCAGGGAATTTATAGCCAGGACCACCTGTTCCAGTACCTAAAGGACAACCACCTTGGATCATGAAATTGTCGATTACTCTATGGAAGTTCAAACCATCGTAGAAAGGTTCACCTTCGTCTTCTTTATTCAATGAACCTTCAGCCAATCCAACAAAGTTAGATACGGTCATTGGTGTTTTTTTAAACTCCAAAGATAAAGTAAT
>JALNVT010000277.1 GCA_023231265.1 Sphaerochaetaceae bacterium | reverse complement strand
TTCAAAACTGCTGGGATCTTCTTCTAATGGTATCTTTTCAATGTCCATGGAATTTGCAAAAGCTGTTCCAATGGCAACTGGTGGAATAATTTTGGCATGGCAAGAAATTGCTTTTTCACGGGAAACCTCAGGCAATAATAAAGAATTGAACAAAGATTATTTCTCACAATCAATCACAACATTCTTCTTGATATATGCTGCTTTTTTCATGGTATTCATTCCATTGATGCAACTAATAATTCCATATTATCTAAGTGAAGCTTTCCAACCAGTTGGGAAGATCTTAGCTCTGTGTACTGCAGGTTTTACCTATGATTGCATATCTCAGATGATTGCAAGTATCTTTGGTAATGACATTGATTCAACTCCAATCATGGTATCCACTATAATTGGTTCAGCTTTCTTGATAATAACAATACCAACGTTCATCAGACTATACCAAATAACAGGTGCCTCCTTATGTGTAAGCATCTCGTTCTTACTTACTCTGTTGATAAGAATTGTTTGGTTGGGTGTTGGTAAGCAATATAAAATTAATTATTTGAAAATATCACTTTCAATATTGGTGGCTGCAGCTTTTGGATATTACAGCACAATAGGTTCTTACACTACAAATATAATTCTCACCATTGTTGGATTGGCTATAGGACTTCCAATAATCATCAAATTGAAGAAAAATGTTAACGAGAATTAATAACTATCAGAAAAATTTATTTTAAATCTTCAGGAATTCCTTTTAACGAAATGAAGTATTCTGAATTGCTTGAGTCCACAGCAATTCGACATAGATAACCTTCATAGTAATTCAAATAACTGTGAATTCCTGCATTCAAACTCAATATCACATTATCATCAGAGAAATTATGTATCCAAAATGATCCCTGCATGGGATCATCACTTACCCAAAAACCTGCAGGAAGTTGAGTTACATCAACTCTCACGTTATCGAGATGATAGATGTTCTTAGCATTGAGAGAGCCATCTAAGATGGACCTGGACAATGTAAACGGATCAAAACTGTAGAGAAACTTTCTATCCTTAAGTGTTTGAAATAACTTACTGTAGTTCAAACAGTTTAGAGCTTCTGCATTTTGTTTTGTAATTGATAGTAAAGTATTTACAAGATATCCCTGCTCAAAAGATACATCTACATCATTGAAAGACGTGGGTTCAATCACTCCACCCTGTGGATAGAAATCCCCAATAGCTTGAACTATTATATATGTATTGCAATTTTTGGGGACATTCAAAGATACATCATGAACCCCTGCTGGAAGCTTCTTTGTGAGAGTGTTACCAAAACTATCACTGTAACTCATCTTGTACCAAAGAGGTCTGTAGACCTCACTTTCATACGGAAATGCATCAAGTATATGCACAGTGATTGTTTTGTTGTTGCTGTTCATTTGGCATGATGATAGAAGAATCATCATCATAAATATACTGGCTACAATTGTTTTAAAACATCTCATAACCAATATTTAAGCGAAATCAATTCAATTGCATTAATTATCTGTTCTTACTGTGACGATTTTTTTCGACACTCTCTTTGATTCTTTCTCGTCTTGCAAGAAGTTTATCTTCAGTGTCCACACTTCTGTAATCTTCAATGATCATATCTACAAAAGAGTTGGTATCAAAACTAAGAGGGAGAGAGTCCATGACCTTCTCCATCTCAATCTTCTTGGTTTCGTCATTTACATATTCATCAATGATTCTTATCTGCTCTGATATCCCATTTGCTCCCCAACCAACTTTATATTCCTTCATGAATTCAAGGTAGCTTTTGGAGGAATACAGCAATTCAGATATAAAGAATGGACGTTTGAGATACAGAGACTCCAAAAAGGCATTGCCGCCTGTTTTCCCCAATTGTACATCACAGGCTTTTATATAAAGGCCAATGTTATTTACAAAACCAGGAGTTATCAATAAAAAATCTGGATTGTTCTTTCTGAACTTATCAAATTTTCGTTGAGTATCACAGCTCATCTTACCAAGAACTATCACCTGCCAATTCTTTTTCTTTTTGACCAACGCTTTTAAGAATTTTGTGTTACCAATTCCCTCACCACCGAGGTTCAGAAGTAAAGTTGGAATATCTACTTCCATTTTCAATTCTTCTCTTGCTTGAGTCTTTGAATAATTGGAATATTTTTCCATTCCAGCTTTTAAAGGGAATGGAGAGTATTTCACAACTGAAGGATCAAATCCATGTTTTATGTAGTTCTTTACGCCCAATTCAGAAGGCATATATTGAATATCTATAAGATTGCTCACACCAACTTTCTGATTATCGAAAACATCTGTTCCAACGACAAAAAGAGGAACTTTTATATTGTTCTTTCTCAGCATTGTGGTCATTACAGGAGCAGCTAGATAATTGGTGCAAAAAATAAAATCAGGTCTCTCTTTTTCATACCACTCTTTAAATATTCGTTGATTCTTCTTAGCTATTTTAGCTAAAAATCTGATCAAGTAAAAACTTGGGCTACCATCGAGTATGGTATTCTCTATCCTTTCGGCCTTGGGATAATGGAGTTGATGTCTCCAAGAATTTTTAACCTTTTTGTTCCATTTTTCAGAACCAATCATTAAAAACATATTTTCGAGAGTAGCTTCATGGCCTTTTTCTATAAAAATATCATATAGAGCCTTAGCTGGAACATAATGTCCCTTTCCTGCATCAACGTAAATAAAAGCGCCTTTCAAATCATATCCTTCAAAGAAAAAATATCTACCACTCTACAATGTAAAACAGTAGATATCATCTTTTTCTATCTAATTAGTTGATGTAAATTTACCTAAAACTCTGAAACTTGTACAAGTCTCACTCATTTTCTTGCAAGCTTTATCAAACTTTTCTTGATCATTCAACTCAGTCTCAACAAAGAATGAATATTCCCAAGGTTTTCCCTCGATAGGACGAGA
>JALNVT010000276.1 GCA_023231265.1 Sphaerochaetaceae bacterium | reverse complement strand
ATAAAATGAAAAGGAAAGAAAAAACTTACCCCAATGAGTAAGTTCTGTAAAATATTTCATTTAAGCTAAAAATAAGCAACTTTCTAGCGATTTCATATAGTTTAAAGAATTGGTAAACTATTAATTAAATATAAATTTGATTATATTGGCTCTCATTTGATGAATCCATTTGAGTATTTTTTACAATATAAAGCAACTCAACTCTTGAAGGAGGCATACATGTCTTTAGTAACTAAACAAGCATTAAGTGGTAGCTTAAAGAAATTGCTCACTGAAAAAACACTGGATAAAATTACTATCTCTGAAATATGCGGTAACTGTGGTCTGAATAGGCAATCTTTTTATTACCATTTTTCAAACATCTATGACCTTGTTTCTTGGACTTTGAAAACAGATGTAAGTGAGCAGATTGAAGGAAAAATCAACTACAACGGATGGCAAGAAGGATTCAAAGAAGTCCTCACTTTCTGTAAGAATAATAAAGTAATAATCTACAATCTTTATCACAGTCAAGGAAAAGGAACTCTGGAAGAAGGATTGAAGGAATTTGTTATCAATCTTCTGTTGAAGGTAATTGATGATCAGATTGAGCGATTTGATGTAACTGTTTCAGATGAAAATAGAGAGTTTATTGCCATATACAATATGTATGCATTTGTAGGAATTGTCATGCTTTGGATTGATAAAGGTATGGAAGAGGAACCTTCTGTTCTTATAAAAAGAGTTCATACACTCATTGAAGGTGATTTCAAAAAGGCATTTTTATCCTTTTCTAACGAATAGTTTTTATACATTTGCTATCGATTGTAATAATTTAAGACATTGAAACCTAACTGTAAATTTTTATCTTCCACTATTAGTAATACATTATGAACATACTAAATCTCAGGAGGATTTTAAATGTATTATAGTAAAGGTAATTATGAAGCTTTTTCCACACCGGAAAAACCAGAAGGCGTAGACAATAAATCAGCTTATATAGTAGGGGCTGGATTGGGATCTCTTGCAGCAGCATGTTTCTTAATAAGAGATGGTCAAATGAAAGGTTCCAATATCCATATTTTTGAAGAGATGGATATTGCAGGTGGAGCATGTGATGGCATACACAATTCTGATAAAGGATTTGTTATCAGAGGTGGAAGAGAGATGGAAGAACATTTTGAATGCCTCTGGGATTTATTCAGATCCATTCCATCTGTTGAGAATGAAGATATTTCTGTTCTCGATGAGTTTTATAGATTGAATAAAAAGGATCCAAATTACTCACTCATGAGAGCAACAAGAGATAGAGGTAAGGATGCTGGTTTTGAAGGAAAGTACGGTTTGAGTGAGAAAGCTTCACTGGAACTCATAAATCTCTTTTTCACACCAGAAGATGAGATGAATGGTAAGGATATGGAAGATTATCTTTCTGAAGAATTTTTCCAATCACCATTCTGGCTTTACTGGAGAACAATGTTTGCATTTGAGCAATGGCATTCAGCTATTGAACTCAAAAGATATATTGCAAGATTCATACATCACATTGGTGGACTTAAAGACTTCTCAGCTTTAAAATTCACAAAATATAATCAATATGAATCACTGATTCTTCCACTTGTTAATTACCTAAATGCTCATGATGTAGATTTTCAATACAATGCAACTGTAACAAATATCAAAATCAACCATGACAATGGTGATATGGCTGCAGAGAAATTCATCTATACCCAAAATGGTGAAGATAAGGTAATTGATTTATCACTTGATGATTTAGTTTTTGTAACAAACGGAAGCTGTACAGAAAATGCATCTTTAGGAGATCAGAATACACCAGCTGTTTTGGATAGTTCTAAGGGTGGATGTTGGAAATTATGGGAAAACATTGCAAAGCAGGATATATCCTTAGGTCATCCTGATATTTTCTGTTCTGATACTGAAAAATCTAACTGGGAATCCTGTACGGTAACCACTCTTGATGACAAAATTCCACCTTACATTGAAAAAATCTGTAAGAGAGATCCTTTCTCAGGCAAAGTAGTTACAGGAGGAATTGTTTCCTGTGTTGATTCTTCTTGGTTGATGAGTTACACCCTCAATAGACAACCTCATTTTTCAAAACAACCATCTGATCAATTAGTTGTTTGGGTATATGGTCTATTTACAGACGTTCCTGGTGACTTCATCAAGAAACCAATGAGAGATTGTACTGGAAGTGAGATAACTCAAGAATGGTTATATCATATGGGAGTACCTGTAGAGGAAATAAAAGAATTAGCAGAAAACAGTGCAAATTCAGTTCCTTGCATGATGCCTTATATAACAGCATTCTTCATGCCAAGATCATCTGGCGATAGACCTCTTGTTGTTCCTGAAAACTCTAAAAACTTAGCATTCCTTGGTCAATTTGCAGAGACTCCTAGAGATACCGTATTTACAACTGAGTACTCAGTTAGAACAGCAATGGAATCTGTGTACACTCTTTTAGATATATCAAGAGGAGTTCCTGAGGTATTTGGTTCTAAGTATGATGTAAGAGTTCTTCTTGATTCAACTGTAAAAATGATGGACGATCAATCTCCTCTACAAACAATGAAACTTGGACTGAAAGAAAAAGCAGCTCTTAAAAAAATCATGGGTAAAATAAAGGGAACTGATATCGAATCTTTATTGAAGGAATATCACGTTCTATAAAATCAATTAAAATTTGTTTTATAAGCAGACACCTTCGGGAGTCTGCTTTTTACTTCACAATTATGAGAAAGATAATAAATGATAATTCCAATTATTGATAATTATAAAAATGTAATAAAAATGCAATAAGTCTAAGCATATCCTTTATATAGACTTTTTTTAAAATCAATCTATTAAAGTATTTATAATAAAATACCATCAATTATGTTAGTTTAAAAATTATAATTTTTACACATATGAGGCATTATATTATTGACGGATATTTTTGTCCGACATTAACATAATGAGTGGGTATTTTATTCTATTTGGAGTTTTTGT
>JALNVT010000275.1 GCA_023231265.1 Sphaerochaetaceae bacterium | reverse complement strand
TCTCGTCCTATCGAGGGAAAACCTTGGGAATATTCATTCTTTGTTGAGACTGAGTTGAATGATCAAGAAAAGTTTGATAAAGCTTGCAAGAAAATGAGTGAGACTTGTACAAGTTTCAGAGTTCTAGGTAAATTTACATCAACTAACTAGTTAGAAAAAGATGATATCTACTGCTTTATATTGTAGGGTGGTAGATATTTTTCTTTGAAGGATATGATTTGAAAGGCGCTTTTATTTACGTTGATGCAGGAAAGGGACATTATGTTCCTGCTAAAGCTCTATATGATATTTTTATAGAAAGAGGTCATGAGGCCATTCTCGAGAATATGTTTTTAATGATTGGTTCTGAAAAATGGAACAAAAAGGTTAAAAATGCTTGGAGACAACAACTCAGCCACCCTAAGGCAGAAAGGATAGAGAATGCCATACTAGATGGCAGCCCCAGTTTTTATTTAATCAGATTTCTAACTAAATTGGCGAAGAAAAATCAGCAAATATTTAAAGAGTGGTACGAAAAAGAGAGACCTGATTTTATTTTTTGTACCAATTATTTAGCTGCTCCCATAATGACCACAATGCTCAAAAAGAACAATATAAATGTTCCTCTTTTTGTTGTTGGAACAGATGTTTTTGATAATCAGAAAGTTGGTGTGAGCAACCTTATAGATATTCAATATATGCCTTCAGAATTGGGGGTAAAGAACTACATAAAACATGGATTTGATCCTTCAGTTGTGAAATACTCTCCGTTCCCTTTAAAAGCTGGAATGGAAAAATATTCTAAATATTCAAAGACTCAAGCAAGAGAAGAATTGGGAATGGAAGTAGATATTCCAACCTTACTTCTGAACCTCGGTGGTGAGGGAATTGGTAACACAAAGTTTTTAAAAGCATTGGTCAAGGAGAAAAAGAATTGGCAGGTGATTGTTCTTGGTAAGATGAGCTGCGATACTCAACGAAAGTTTGATAAGTTCAGAAAGAACAATCCTGACTTCCTATTGATAACCCCAGGTTTTGTAAATAACATTGGCCTTTATATAAAAGCCTGTGATTTACAGTTGGGGAAAACAGGTGGCAATGCCTTTTTAGAATCTTTGTATCTCAAACGTCCATTCTTCATCTCTGAATTGCTGTATTCCTCCAAAAGCTACCTTGAATTTATGAAAGATTATAAAGTTGGTTGGGGATCAAATGGTATAACAGAGCAGATAAGAATCATTGATGATTATGTTGGAGACGAAAGCAAGAAGATTGAGATGGATAAAGTCATGAATTCTCTTCCTCTGAGTTTTGATACCAACTCTTTTGTAGATATGATTATTGAAGATTATAGGAGTTTGGATACAGAGGATAAACTTCTTGCCAGACGGGAGATGGTCAAAGAGAACGTCAAAAAGAATCGTCACAGTAAGAACAGATAATTGATGCAATTCAATTGATTTCATTTAAATATTGGTTATGAGATATGTTAAAACAATTGTAGTCAGTATGGTGATGATTATTCTTCTTTCATCATGCCAGATGAATAGCAACAACAAAACAATCACTGTGCATATACTTGATGCATTTCCGTATGAAAGTGAGGTCTATAGACCTCTTTGGTACAAGATGAGTTACAGTGATAGTTTTGGTAACACTCTCACAAAGAAGATTCCAGCAGGGGTTCATGATGTATCTTTGAATGTACCCAAAAATTGCAATACATATATAATAGTTCAAGCTATTGGGGATTTCTATCCACAGGGTGGAGTGATTGAACCCACGTCTTTCAATGACGTAGATGTATCTTTTGAACAGGGGTATCTTGTAAACACCTTACTGTCAATTACAAAACAAAATCCTGAAGCTCTGAACTGCTTGAACTACAGCAAGTTATTCCAAACTCTTAAGGATAGAAAGTTCCTCTATAGTTTTGATCCTTTTACATTGTCTAGGTCCATCTTAGATGGTTCTCTTAATGGTACCAACATCTATCATCTCGATAATGTGAGAGTTGATGTAACTCAACTTCCATCAGGATTCTGGGTGAGTGATGATCCAATCCAGGGATCATTTTGGATCCATAATTTCTCTGATGATAATGTCATATTGAGTTTGAATGGAGGAATTCACAGTTATTTGAATTACTATGAAGGGTATCTCTGTAGAATTGCTGTAGATTCTAGCAATTCAGAATATTTCATCTCATTAAAAAGTTTACCTGAAGATTTAAAATAAATATACATAAGTGACAGCTATCATAGGCATCAAATTTTAAGTAGTTTGAAGTTATAATATATCTCATTATAAATGATGATTTTTGCTATAAAAGTGTATAAATATTTTTAGTTCATTTTTTGAAATATAGTTGTATCTTTATGTTTCTTAGATATAGAAGCTCTATTTTTTAATTTGATAATTACTTAGTTTATGTTATGATGTGTTAAGTATGGATACTGTTATAAAGTAAATTTTAATAATAGAGAAGAGGCAGTGATGAAAGCAGGTTATGATTATTTAATAGTGGGAACTGGATTGTTTGGTTCTGTGTTTGCACATGAGATGATGAATAAAGGTAAAAGTTGTTTGATGCTTGAGAAACGTTCTCACATAGGTGGGAATATATACAGTGAGACTCGTGATGGAATCAACATTCATCTATATGGAGCTCATATATTTCATACATCAAATGAAAAAGTTTGGAAATATATAAATGAATTTACAACATTCAATAATTACATAAACTCTCCAATAGCCAATTATAAAGGTGAGCTCTACAATCTCCCTTTCAATATGAATACATTCTATGCAATGTGGAAGGCTAAAACTCCAGATGAAGTGAAACGTATAATCGATGAGCAGAGAAAAGAAATTACAGGAGAGCCCAAGAACTTAGAAGAACAGGCCATCAGCCTTGTTGGACGTGATATATTTGAAAAATTGATAAAAGGATACACAGAAAAACAGTGGGGTAAGAGCTGCACTGAATTACCTGCTTCAATTATCAAGCGTATTCCTGTTCGCTATAC
>JALNVT010000274.1 GCA_023231265.1 Sphaerochaetaceae bacterium | reverse complement strand
GATCTGAGAATAGCTCTTGATGTTGGACATATGGTTCGCTTCAAATACTACAATGCAGAGATGATCAGAACTTTATTGCCACTGACAAGAATTGTTCATCTTCATGGAGTTGCAGATGGTGAGGACCACAGAAGTCTCACAGAAAATAAGGACTTTGATGTGGATAAATTCATAGAGACTCTGCATGAATACAGTCGCAGAGACATTGTTGTCACATTGGAGGTCTTTGATAAGAAAAAGCTCCTTGATTCCATAGATTATCTCACAATGCCAAAAGAAGGTATGTGATGCCTGATGTAACATTGGTACTTGGAGGCGGTCGCAGTGGCAAAAGTACTTTTGCCGAGAAGCTGGCCCTCAAAAAGGGAGATGATGATAAGAACCGCTACTACATAGCAACAGCTGAAGCTTTTGATTCTGAGATGAAAAACAGAATACAAAAACATAAGGAGCGTCGTGGTGATACTTTCATAACAGTTGAAGAGAGCATTGATATATATAAGGCCATTGATGAGATTCAAGATGATGCATCTGTCATTCTACTTGAATGCCTCTCTGTATGGTTTGGTAACATTCTGTACTATCATTACAAAGAAAAAGAAAGCGATGAGGAGAGAGAAAACAGAGAGCATTTCATAGATTTCCAAATCAAATCTTTACTTGAAGTTCTAAAGAAAGTAAGATGTCCAGTGGTGATAGTCAGCAATGAAACGAACCTTGAAATTTTCCCAACGAATGATGAAGAGAGCTCAATATTCATAAAGAAGGCAGAAGAGCTAAACAGAAAGATTGCTCTTTTATCGGATTCGGTATATTTCTGTGTTGCAGGAAATCCTTTAAGGCTAAAATAATAGAAGGTCAAAATGAACAAAAAAAAATATGGAATGGGTCTTGCAACAGCTGTAAGAGGACTTTCAAGATATTGTATGAAAGGAAGAGATTGTAAAAATCAAGCAACAGCCCTCTACTGGTATCCATTAGTTGGAGCATTTCTGGCAATCATGGCACTTCTTCCAATACTTGTAATAAATGCAATCATCTACAGATCAATTTACTGTCTCAATCCCGAAGCATCACTTCTGGAATCAGCAATTTTTGTAGCCCTTCTCGCTTATGGTTCAAGAGGCTTTCATCTAGATGGATTTGCTGATACATTTGATGGATTTGGAGGTGGATACACCAAAGATAGAATCATGGAAATAATGAAAGATTCAAGAGTTGGATCTTTTGGAGCTACAGCTCTTATCTGTCTTCTGATCATAAAAACAGCGGCTCTTGCAACGATATTCAAATACAATCTGCTGCTTGCAATTCCGATTGTCATGCTGAGTCGAGCATCACTCACACTTCAGTGCTACATAAGCAATTATGCAAAAGATTCTGGTCTTGCAAAAGAGCTATGTGATGGCTCAAATGTGAGGCACATATTCAGCAATCTAGCTTTCTTATTTGTACCTTTTTATTATTTGTTTGTTTCAGGGAATTTCAACATTGCAATAGCAATGTTCATGGTGATGATAATAAGCACAATTGCTGTACACCACATCAGCTACAAGAAGCTGAGTGGTATAACAGGTGATATACTTGGGTGCACTGCAGAGGCAGTTGAGATGTGCATCAGCATTGCTGTTGCATTCATGATGCTCTCATAGAAAATGTAGCTATGCAAATTAATATCCACAATTTCATCTTCAATTGAAATTGAAGCAGGCATTCTATCTATAAAAATTAAATATTTCTAAGTCTCTATCTCAATATCACATCACAATATAACTCACGAATAAAGCAACAGAAGATTCAATTCCTGTGATTTTTTTTATATCTCTATATTTTTATAAAAAATCCGTTTCACTAATTTTAAATACGTAATAGAATAGCATCATGAACAATATCGAGAACAAAGAAATTGCTGCAAATGTTAAGAATCTTGTTGAACACTATGAGAAATCTTGCCACATTCCGTGCACAGTATGTGCAATCTCAGAAATGGAGAGTGCAAATATAAACTGTCCTGTGTGGAATGAACAATTAAATGATAACCACATCACATGCATTGATAATTTCATCTACAATGCAAAGCAGGCAGAGCGTTTTGGTGGTAGCTGCGTATTTTTTTGTGCCGGTTCATTGATCTACTGGGTGAGTCCAATCATCACAGAGACAAAAGCAACTCATATCCTATTGGCAGGTCCTGCAAGAGCTGTCAGCATAGAGGAAGTTGAGGAGGATATATCAGAAAGCTTAAAAAGAACTCCTGATGGATTGAAAGCAGATTTGCAGAAGGTTCCCTACCTGACACCTGATGAGATTCATAGCATGAGCGAGATCTTGAGAATGTGTGCAAGTTGGGCCTCTGGTTATCAAGAGCAGAAAATGCTCGATAGTTTTCAATCTCTCTCTGACCAATCTGATCTGTTCGCTGTTATAAACAGAATTAAAGAGTTGAATGAGGACAATCTTCCTCTTTTTGATCTTGATGAAGAAGAGAGACTGAAGAGAAATATAATAAACAAAGATATTGAAGCAGCTGAAAAATCACTTACAGAAATATTGGGTAGACTTTTCTATATAAACTACAACAATCAATCAGGAATGAAGCTGAGACTTCAGGAGATAATCACAATAATGTCTCGTGCCACCCTGAAGGCAGGAGCTATCGATACTGAGGTATGGAACATCTGTGAGACTTACTACAAAAATCTATTCTTGATAAAAACCTTTGAAAAGATATCTTATGATATGCAAATCATACTTCATAAATTCTTTGATTTGATAAACACAAGCAACACAAATACATATTCACCTCAGATAATGAGAGCTATAAAATATGCAAATAAGAACTTCAACCAGCAGATATCTCTGACTAGTGCCGCTGAAAAAGCTCACCTCAGTGTTTCTTACTTCTGCAAGGAATTCCAGAATGAAACGGGTTTCACCTGGACTCAATATTTAAATAAGATAAGAATAAAGCAAGCTAAGAAACTTCTGAAAACAACCGAGAAAAGCATG
>JALNVT010000273.1 GCA_023231265.1 Sphaerochaetaceae bacterium | reverse complement strand
CCAAATATGATGATTATATCTGACTCAAAGTTAAGAATTCTGCTGTCATCAGAGAAGTTTGTATGAGGTATCTGGAGAGGGGATGTGTTTGAAATACGAGAGCCACTGAAGGAGTTGTTGTGCTCAAGTTTCCATCCATTTCGTTTCACCATCTGATACCACCAGGTCTGTTCGACCTGCTTCACATTTCCAAATGGATATTTGGTTTCATATCCCTCTGGAATGTATCCTTCAAATGTTGAAATAGAGTCTCCAATTATACTGATTGTCATTGAATGTTGTTTTCCTTGTTTTTGTTTAATATTAATAACATTTGAAAAAGAAAACAATTGGAGGACATAAAAAAGGACCTGTTTGTCAGCAGGTCCAATGTCATGAGGAGGTCATGTATCTTATTTAATTGCGCTATCAACCATACCTTTGATGAAGTATTTCTGAAGAGCTAAGAACAGAATGATGACTGGGAATATAACAACAAGAGATGCAGCAGCGGCTGCGTTCAAGTTGGAAGATTCCTGTGAGAAGAATGATGAGATTGCAACTGTTATTGTTTTCATTGCAGTCTTCTGCATTATGTACAATGAGAATTGGTAGTCATTCCAGCATTGAATACCTGTCAAGATAATTACAGATGCTGTTACAGGCTTCAGTTGAGGAAGGATGATCTGGAAGAATGTTCTTGCAGGTCCAGCTCCATCAATTTGAGCCGCTTCATCTAATGCCGTTGGAATTGCTTTGATGAAGTTTGTGAACATGAATATACTCATTGGAAGTTCAAACGTCAGCAGTGTTAGGATCAAACCTCTATAAGTATTGATCAAGCTGTAATCAACAAGAGTGGAATACAGTGGAACCAGGATACTCAGAGGTGGAACCATCATTATACCCAGTGAGAAGTTTCTCATTAAGAAGGTGTATTTACTCTTCCTTCTAGCTAGAGGGTATGATGTCAATGAACCAATCAACACAATCAGAACAACAGAGAATACTGTTATTATGAGAGAGTTCTTCATTGAATTTATGATGTGACCTTTATTCAAAGCATAGATGAAGTTGTCCCATGTAGGCATTGATGATATATGCCAATAGGAGGATAGGTCAGATTGAGGTTTGAATGATATACCAACCAAAATGTAGATTGGTACCAAATAAATAAATAGGATCAATAATAAAACTGGATATCTCCAGAGATTTTGTTTAGTTTCTCTTTTCATTAGCTCATTTTCTCCTGATATTTATTTAGTGCATTGGTTGTAATGAAACTCAATATTACGATTATTGCGAATACGACCATACCAATAGCTGATGCATATCCAGCATTTTCAGAACCGAAGTAAGTTCTATTTACCAATGTAGAGAGTGAGTTGGAATCATAACCTGGACCACCTTTGGTCAGAGCCATGATTACGTCGAATAGTTTCAATCCACCTATCAAGTTCAGTACCACAGCACTGTTAACAGCAGGTGCCAATAGAGGGAATGTGATGTATCTGAACAATTCTTTTGGTTTTACACCTTCAAGTTTTGCAACTTCATAATACATTGCAGGAATTCCCTGAAGACCAGCAAGATAGATTACCATACTGATACCAACGAACTGCCATGAGTTTATCACTGTGATGATGATAACAGCTCTTTTTCCATCTGACAACCAATCTGTTAGAACAGGATTGTTTGCAATGAATGGAATCTGATTGATTGCACCATTTAAAGTGAAGAAGAAGTACATTATGTAACCCATGATAAGAGGAGCAATCATAACAGGAAGATAGATGATTGTTCTACCAATATTTCTTCCCCTGAATTTATGGTTCAAGAATATTGCAAATAACAGACCAAAAATATTCTGAAGAAGGGTTGAACCAATACCATAGAAAAGTGTGTTTCCGATAGCTCTTGTTACATTTTGATCAGTAAATAGTCTCAAGAAGTTTTTCAAACCCACCATTTTATAGTGCTGTGAATAACCATTCCAGTTTGTGAATGAGAGGAAGATACCTCTGCATAAAGGGGTTATAACAAACATGATGAAAAGAATTAATGCAGGAATAGTGAAAGCATTCATTGTCCAATCTTGTTTTTGTCTGTATGATAGTTTTTTCATTCCAGGCCTCCTGTTAATTTAGGGAACAATCCGGATTGACCATTTAGGTAAATCCGGATAATAAATTTAAATATTAGAACTTGTCGTTGAAGTTCTCAGCCATTGTTTTTGCAGCGTTTGCTACAGCATTAGGTTTTTCAGCTAAGATATCAGCACCTGTTGCACACATAACATCCCACATTCCACTAGGTAGATAAACTCTATCGAAGTAAGGGAAAGTTTCTACATCAGCATACTTTTCATAGAAAGGTTTCAAGTCGCCTAAATCTGCAGTAGCAGTTGTCAAACCAGCAGGAGAACCATCAGATACAGCCATGCGAGCAATGTTTTCTGGTCTTGCTAAGAAGTTCAAGAATTCAATAGCAGCTGCTTTATGTTCTGAATCATTGAATACACCAACAGCTGTTCTTTCGCCAGAAATAAGAGTTGGAGCATCGCTTGAATCTTTTGAAGGAACTGGCATCATACCAAGTTTTGCATCAGGATTGTATTCCTTAGCTGCATTGAATGCATAGTTACCGTAGAAACCAAATGCTGCAGTTCCACCAGCCAATGCTTTTAAATCACTCTGATAATCTGCTGTAAGAGCATCACTGTTGAAATAACCCTTTGCTACCATGTCAGCCATCAATTGAGCTACTTCTTCCCATTTCTCTACACTGAAATTACCAGATTTTAACTCTTCTCTCTGATTGTCTTCGTCATTTGTAATCAAGAATGAAGGAGCTGCCCAGTCAAAGAATTGACCGATTGTCCAGCTGTCTTTACCACCCATGTGAATAGGATCTTTATCGATAGCTTTGATTTTAGCACATGCATCTTGGAAGTCATCCGAGAGAGATGTTCGCTGTCTTGTCCTTCTTGATGAAAAACGTGAGAGATATGTAATTGAGGAGATTGAGAAGAACATCTTGCACATAAAGGAATATCCAAATGTGAAGGTTGT
>JALNVT010000272.1 GCA_023231265.1 Sphaerochaetaceae bacterium | reverse complement strand
TTTAATTCAAAAGAATCCATTTTCTTGATTGATTTGAATCCTTCGATAGATAAAGATATAATCTTGCCCATTTTTTACCTCTTGATATATTCCCTTATATTACAAGATACCACATTTTAATTGCATTCGCAGTAAAAAAAATACTCTCCCAAAAATAAATTCAGGAAAGTATTACATTTATTATAAATTTTTATTAATACTGAAGGAAGAATGTAACAGAACCAACAATGTTTGAATTTTTAGAAATATTATCACCCTTGATCAGGTAAGCAATTTGATATCCCAAGTCAATTACATCAGAAAGAGATAATGTTGCTTGAACACCTGAGCTCATCAAAAGTGCATCAGATGAATCAATTGCGACAGAGCTATTCAAATAATCACCCATTGCATAACCGGTATCAAAGAAGAAGTTAAATCTTGGAAGATATACAAACAGTGGATATTCTGTCATTTCAAATGTTGCAACTCTGATGTCGATGTTGTTAACAAAGTTCAAATTTGTGTTGTAAGAATAGGTTGAAAAACCTCTGACTCTATTTCCTAAAGCAACATTGCTTTGGTAAGAAGTTGCAACTTCATCACCATCTGTATAAGATGTTTCAAATCTATCAATGAATACAACTGAAAGTAAATTTCTGCCATCTCTTGTTCCTTCTAAAGTATATAGAGTTTTAGCATATTGAAGATCTAAGTTTGCACTGTAGAAATCTGAGGAGTTACTTATAAGACCTGGAGCATAAGCAAATGAAAGTTCTGCTGAATAACCATCCTGTGTGAAAAAGTTATCTTCCATTTTGTCATATTTTAAATCTGCAGTTAATAAAGTGTAGTAGTTATTCTGCTGAGCTAGATCTGGATATACTGTGCTTTCAGCTAAAACATTATCAGAATAAACTCTATCGTATCCTTCTTTTACACCAAGTGTTGCTGTTAAAGAATCATCTTCAAGAAAACCTTGAACCATTTTTATTGTACCATCAGCACTGAATATATTTGCAACTGTTCCATCCGAACCTGCAGCTAATTGTTCTCCTGTTGTTGTATCTTGATACAGAGATCTCTGAGTGAAACCAGAACCAACATAGTATTGAAATTCTGTTGTATTTCCATCAATCAAAGTAATTCCATCATAACCCACTCCCACATTTAAATAAGTAGGAATTACTCCAAGTAAATAATTTGGGTGCTGTGCCATTGATCCAAACTTAAAGCTGAAATCTCCTGCAAAAGCTGTTGTTGCTGTTAAAGTTGCAACCATCATAGTAATCAATAATTTCTTTTTCATTTAATTATTCTCCTTGATAGTAATACTATCATACATATTGAAAATAGAAAACAAAAAAGAAGAGTAACTTTATCACTTTAAATGTTTATATTATAAATGTATATTACATTTGAACAGATTAACAAATGAGGAAAACAAATGACAACAAATACCTACTCACTTATTGCAGTAATAGCATTGGCTATTATCTTCAGTTTACTTAAAGAGAAGATGGGAAAGAAAGGCCCAAATGGTGCAGAATATCACACACTAGATGGTGCTAGCTTGAAAGAGTGGATTGATGATAAAGAAGATTTCTTCCTTGTTGATGTAAGAAGTGAAGATGAATATAAAGTTGGACATATCAAAACTGCTAAGAATATTCCTCTGCAGAATTTAAAGATTGTAGCAGAGAGTACTTTTAAAAATAAGGATGATTTCATTGTTGTTTATTGTCTATCTGGAAAAAGAGCACTCAGTGCTGCTAAAACATTGATAAAAATGGGATATACTGAAGTTTATGATTTAGGTTCTGTTAATAAATATCCAGATGGAACAACTAAGAAGAAATAGATATCAACAACTTGCAAAATTGATAAAATATAAGGAAAACTAAAAGATGGAAAAAAAAGCAGAATACCATATAATTGAACCAAAAACAGTAGTTGAAATGATTGAAAATAAAGAATCATTTTATTTAGTAGATGTAAGAGAAAAAGACGAATATGACTGGGGTCATATTGAATCTTCAATCAATATTTCTCTCAGTGCCATAAGTCAGAGAGCTGAATCTTCTTTCGATAATAAAGATAGCAAGATTGTTGTTTACTGCAGATCTGGTGCCAGATCAAGACAGGCCTGCAAAGAGCTTATCTACCTCGGTTATACCGATGTATACGATTTAGGAGGAATTATTTCCTATCCTTACCCTATAATTAGATAATTAGCATTTATAATAATGTTTTTTTCTAAATGTACTTGCCTAAGATAAGATAATATGCTATAAAATCAATCGTTAATTCTCATTTACGAATGTCAATAAACATCGGGCCTATAGCTCAGTTGGTTAGAGCATCGGACTCATAATCCGTGGGTCGTAAGTTCAAGTCTTACTGGGCCCAAAAATATTCCTTATCTAATATTATTTAGATAAGGTTTTTTTATATCTTTTTGAAATTCCAAATAAAAGGGTCATGACACTTTTCTGTGTGATTCCCAATTATTCAAAACATTTAAATCATTTATATATAGAAAAGGGACGACCTTTGAAGTATTATTAAAAGTAACCAAACCTAACAAAATACCGAGGTCATCCCATGAATGATTTATATCACAGTTCTTTATTTTTATCAAACCACAAAGCAACAGAATCCCATGGTTCCTCAGTTTTTATGTGATGATCAATCCAATACTTGTTTATATCTTATAATCCCAGTTGCTGTTGTGGAAAAAATGCGTTCAGAAATACATAAATTCAATCAAAGGTAAAAATAATGACCATTTAAATTTAAAAGTCCTAATCTTTTGCTAACAAAAATTAATGAGTTATTGATGTAATTAATTCATCTATTCAATCTTTTTTGCAAAATCCAATATTAAGTATGATATAATTGATTTAAAAACTGGAGGTAAATTTTATGAAAAATAAAATTAAAGTTTTAGTTGTGATAACTTTCATTATCATGATTGTTATGAATACATTGGCAAATTCTCTTCCTATCAATGGTCTCACATCAGGAGAAGTTTCAGATTCCTATTCAAATCTATTTGCACCGGCTGGCATAACTTTTAC
>JALNVT010000271.1 GCA_023231265.1 Sphaerochaetaceae bacterium | reverse complement strand
CAATAGGGAGATACAGAAGCCAAAGAAATATTTCATTCTTTGGCCTTTTAAAATTATTGATTCTTATCGTTAGATAAATAGGTTTACATCACACTCACTTGCATCAGCCATATAAGTTGCAACTCCACCAATTTCAACGCCAGGAATCAATTCCTCAGCGCTTATACCCATGATATCCATTGACATCTGACAAGCTACCATCTTGACTCCTTGGGCTCTTGCTTGATTGAACATTGCTCTCAATTGATCAACATTCTTTTTCTTCATTCTGCTCTTCATCATCTTAGGTCCAAGTCCTGCCATGTTCATGCCAGAGAGCTTTAGGTGTTCCATATCAGATGGGAGCATTGATGAGAACATCTTGCCCATTGCATCTTTCTTTATCTTCTTGTTAGGTTTTGCTCTAAGAACTGATAATCCCCAGAATGTATAGAACATAGTTACATGCTTACCAGTTGCTGCTGCTCCATTTGCTAAAACAAGAGCTGCAATTGCTTTGTCAAAATCATTTGAGAACACAACCAAAGATGCTCCGTTCTTAACTGGTGCCAGGTTTGTACCTTCTGTTGGTGCAACACAGTTATTGCCCTTCTTGATGAAGGCATAAACAAGACCTTCTTTTTTTCCTGTCTCAATCAAAGTGTTTCCCATCATCTTGCACCATGATTGTACATCTGCTAAAAATCCTGGATCACTTGCCTTTATCATAACAGTTGAATCTTTTTCAAGATTCTCCATACTCAATTTCAATTTTACAATTGGTCCTGGACATTGAAGTCCTGCTGCATCTATCTGTAAGTCCGCTTTTTCTGGATCTAAATTTACCATTGCTTTTTCCTTTACTGTCTCAGATTCTTCTATTTCACATGATTTTTCATAGATGTATGATTTTGCTTTCTCTTCATCATCTAGAGCACCTTCCATTGTTTTGTATCCACCAGTGAGGTTATAAACTTCTTTAAATCCATTTTGAATCAAGATTCTTGAAGCAATATGTCCTCTGAGTCCTACCTTACACATACAGATTAGAGGTCTGTCTTTTGGAAGTTCTCCCAATCTATCTCTTAGCTCTTCATGTGGAATCAAAACAGAATCATCAAGATGACCTAAATCCCATTCAAGTTGAGTTCTAACATCAACAATCAGAGCGCCTTTTTCTCTCATTTCAAGAGCCTGTTTGTAAGTTACAGTATTAGCAAGACCATCCATGTCGTTTAAAGCGATGAAACCCAACATATTCAAAAGGTCTTTCGCACTGTTGAATGGTGGTGCATAACTCTGCTCAAATTCGGCAAGGTCCTCTACAGTACCATTCATTTTGATGAGCGCTGAGAATACATCAAGTTTCTTATCAACACTCTTATAGCCTACTGCCTGTCCACCATATATCTTTCCTGTTTTCTTATCATAGATAACCTTAACTGTGATAGGAACAGAACCTGGATAATATCCAGCATGGTCGTTGCCGTGAGTAATTGCAACTCCATATTCCATATTGAGTCTCTGCAGAGCTTTCTCATTCAATCCCACACTACCAACGTGGATATCGAATACTTTTGCTATGCTATTTCCCAAAGTTCCTTTATATTCTCTGCAAGACCCATTTACAATGTAATCAGCACAAAGACGTGCCATTTTATTTACAGGACCGGCGAGAGCTATTGCATTGTTTCCTTCTGTATTAGGAGATGGATATTCAATCGCATCACCAATTGCACTTATGTGCTCATCATTTGTGAGACATCTCTTGTCAACAACAATGTGTCCACGAGGACCTGTAACGATTCCTGCATCTTGTGCAAACTTTGTATCAGGTCTGACTCCAATTGATAGAATCACAAAATCTACATCTTTGATTGTTGCATTGGGCAACACAACATTCACTTTATCACCATTCTCATCAATAGAACTTAAAGCTTGTGAGAGATATAAATCTATTCCATTATCGCGTAAGGTCTGATGAACAGGAGCAACCATCTCTTTATCAAGAGTTATCATGACTTGGTCAGCTGCTTCAACAAGAGATACCTTGAGACCTCTCTCCTGTAAGTTCTCTGCCATTTCAATACCAACAAATCCACCACCTACAACTACAGCTCTTTTAGCGCCGTCCATTGCAGATACAACTTTATCAATATCGGGAACATTTCTTACTGTGAGTACTTTTTTGTTATCAATACCTTCAATAGGAGGAACAAAAGCAGATGAGCCAGGACTCAAAATGAGATGATCGTATGACTGTGTTTCAATCTTACCAGTTTTATAATTCTTAGCTTCAACAGTCTGTTTCTCTCTATCAATTGAAACAACTTCTGTATTTGCCCTTACATCAACTCTGAAAGCATCTGTTAAAGTGGATTCTTTTGTTACAAAAAGTTTCTCTCTATCATCAATTGTACCGCCAGCATAATAAGGCAATCCACAGTTTGCAAAGCTCACATATGGTCCCTTTTCATACATGATAATTGTTGCTAATTCATCAAGTCTTCTCAATCTAGCAGCTACACCAGCACCACCGGCCACGCCACCAACTATTACATAAATTTTGTTACTCATCTTTATATTCCTCTATCTTATATAAGTCTTATAATTAACAATTATCATCCAATCCCTCTAAAGTCTGTTGAAGACAAGAAGGAAATGGTAATTGGTTATTTTGAATTTGTCTGATTAATTTTTTACCTTTATTTGATAACTGAATCTTTATGATTCTCTTATCTTCAATACTGGAGGTTCTAACAGATAGTTCTTTCTTCTCTAAAGAGGAAATCAAACGACTTGTTCGAGATGGAGATAGATTCAGTTGACTTGCAAGTTTTGCGGGTTCATTAAATCCTGAATCAATGGAACATAGCATCACTGATTCTTTGAAAGTCAAACCATATTCATTTTTGAGATATTGTTCGGTAGTTTTTAATTCATCAAATAATTTTGAAAATGAACATACATCCATATTAGCCTCCATTGAAGTAAAATAATCAAGCAGTCAATAGTTGCTATTAACAACTATTGATACTAGCAACTGTATTTCAAAAAAAACCTATTGTCAAGTCAATCGCTACTTTTTTATATAATACTCATCAAAATAATTAAGAGAAATTTTATTATGCACTTATTTTGTTATT
>JALNVT010000270.1 GCA_023231265.1 Sphaerochaetaceae bacterium | reverse complement strand
AAGAGATGTCTGTTTTGATTATCTAGGCTTCAGAATAGCTTATAATTAGTATCCACACCTTCAAAAAGGTACCTATTCAATGATATGTCATTCAAACTTGAATGGTACGCATTCCCTTCATCTTGGTCACTCTTAGAGTGCAGTATGAGATGAAGGGATATTTTTATCTCTCATTGAAGATAAATTATTAAAACCAATGATATCTAACTGCACTGATGACTCATTTATGGATGATACAAGAATCTTAGAGATCTATACAGCTCACCATCTGTACGCATATGGAATATAGAAGATTGAGTTGTATTGAATATAAGCAGTACAATGAATTATGCACTTTATGTTTGAATAAAAAAGATACCAGATATAAGAATCCTCATCACATTTGAATGCTGTAAATTTGGATTTCATAAATGGTATCTTTTATGGAATATTTTCAAAATTTTTTAAAGAAAAATTTATAAAAACTAATTAAAGACTAAGCTCCAAAATCTTCTTGTTTCTTAGAATCCAATACTTTGATGATTTCAGGAATTACCTGATATAGATCGCCAACAATACCGTAATCTGCTACTTCAAAAATAGGAGCATCTTTATTTGTATTGATTGCAACGATGTAATCAGAATCCTGCATACCTGCAAGGTGTTGAATAGCACCAGAGATACCACAAGCAAAATAGATTTTAGGTTTTACAGTTGTGCCTGTTTGACCAACTTGATAGCTGTGATCAATCCAACCTTCATCAACTGCAGCACGACTTGAAGCAACTGTACCACCAAGTTTTGTTGCAAGTTCTTTTAGAAGATCAAAACCTTCTGGTTTTGCAAGACCCATACCACCAGAAACGATGTATTCAGCATCAGTTAAAGAAACCTGTTCACCAGCGTTCTTAACAAATTCAAGAACCTTGGTTCTGATGTCATTCTCTTTCCATTCTACAGGTAATTTGATCAACTCACCCTTTAGGCTCTTATCATAAACTGCCTTGCTCATAACACCAGGTCTAACTGTAGACATCTGAGGTCTGTGATCAGGACAAAGAATTGTAGCCATGAGGTTACCACCGAATGCAGGACGAGTCTGTTGAATTCCCTTAGTTTCAGGATCAATTTCAAGTTTTGTACAGTCAGCTGTAAGACCTGTGTTACATTTTACTGCAAGACATGGACCTAAATCTCTACCAATGTGAGTTGCACCCAATAAAACGATTTCAGGTTTGTAATTCATGATTGCTTCATAAATTACTTTTGTGTATGAATCAGTTCTATATGATTTAAGTTCTTTATCATCAGCTGCATAAACTCTATCTGCACCATATGCGAATAGATCATCAGCTAGAGAATCAAGGTTCTCACCACATATAATTGCACAGAGTTTGCAGCCAATCTTTTCAGCAAGTTTCTTACCTTCACCCAAAAGTTCGATTGAAACCTGCATCAATTTGCCTTCTCTCTGTTCAGCAAAAACCCATACATCATGATATTCTGTAATATCGATTGTCTGTGTCTTCTCTATTTCTTCTTTAGATATTGCATTAAAAGGACAAACTGGAACACAAGTACCACATGTTGTACAATTATCTAATACAACAGCTTTTTTATCTACCATTTTGAGAGCATCAAAAGGGCATGCTTTTATACAAAGACTGCATCCTCTACATAAATCCTTATCAATTATTATAGCCATTCTATTACATCCTTTACTTAATTATATGTTTACTGCTGAGTTTATCAACAAGATTTTCTGCCATTTCTTCAATAGTTCCACTCAACATCTCGCCCTTTCCTTTTACTTCAGGAGAGAATGATTTGAATACTTGAGTTGGAGAAGCTATCAATCCACATTGTTCTTTTTCAAGTTGAATATCATCATGATTCCATACAGTATATTCGTAATCTTTTGTTGCCATAATATTGAAAATAGTCATGTATCTAGGAGTATTTAATTCTTTAACACAGGTCAAAAGACATGGTGTTTGAACTTCAATAACTTCATAACCGTTTTCAAGTTGTCTTTCAACAGTTACTGTTCGATCTTTGATACTTACGATTTTTTGAACATATGTTACTACAGGAATATCCAATCTGAAAGCAAGTTGAGGACCAACCTGAGCTGTGTCACCATCAATTGCCTGTCTACCAGAGAAAATGATATCATAATCGCCAATCTTCTTGATTCCGCCTGCAAGTGTTGTACTTGTAGCACATGTATCTGCACCACCAAATGCTCTATCACTCAATAGATAAGCATTATCGGCACCCATACCAAGACATTCTTGCAACATTGTTGTTGCTTGAGGAGGTCCCATTGTAATTACTTCAACACTGACATCTTCATTTTCATCTTTGATCTGTAGTGCTGCTTCCAATGCGTTTGCATCATCTGGATTTAGAATACTAGGTACTCCATCACGAATTAAAGTACCTTTTACTGGATCTATCTTTACTTCATTTGTATCTGGAACTTGTTTTGCACAAACTATTATTTTCATGATTATACTCCTATTTTAAAAGTTCTCTAGCAATAACTAATTGCTGAACTTGGCTTGTTCCTTCATAGATTGTAAATACTGCACTATCTCTATATAATCTTTCAATTTTATAGTCTTTAATATAACCATATCCACCATGAATTTGCATTGATTTTCTTACAATATCCTTACAAGCTTCTGAAGCAAAATATTTTGCCATAGAACATTCTTTTGAACACTTAACACCTTTATCTTTCATTGCTGCAGCATTGTAAGTTAGAAGTCTTGCAGCTTCTAATTGAGTTGCCATATCAGAGATCATGAAAGATATAGCTTGGAAGTTACTGATTGGCTGACCAAACTGTTTTCTTTCCTTAGCATAGGTAATAGCTTCATCTAAAGCTGCTTGAGCAGCACCAATTGATTGTGATGCAACACCGATTCTTCCGATATCCAAAGTTTTCATTGCATTTGTAAAGCCCTGGTTTATCTCACCTAGAACGTTTTCAGGTTTCACTCTGACGTTTGTTAGAATGATATCAGAAGTAGCACAGCCGTGAAGACCCATTTTAGCTTCAGCTTTACCACATTGAACACCTTCTTGATCCATCTCTACGATGAAAGCAGTTATTCCGCGGTTTCTTTTTGAAGGATCAGTT
>JALNVT010000269.1 GCA_023231265.1 Sphaerochaetaceae bacterium | reverse complement strand
TTTGTAGGAGGATGTGCAGGCTCTGCTGGTGGTGGTGTCAAAGTTGTCCGTATTGCAACTGCAATAAAAGCTGCTTTTGTTCATATAAAGCAGAGAATATATCCAAGTGGAATATTTCCTGTGAAGGTTGGGGATACTGTGGTTCAAGATAATGTGATTCTATCAATCAGTGGTTTCATCGCAGTATACGTTGCAACAGGTTTGATTGGTGGAATAATAGCAGCACTTTCAGGTGCTGATATGATGACATGTTTCTCAGCATCTTTCTTGTGTTTGGGAAATATAGGCATTGGATTCTCACAGGTCGGACCAACAGGGAATTTTGCGTTCTTTCCACCTGCAATAAAATGGGTATTCAGCTTCTTGATGCTGGCTGGTAGATTGGAACTTTATACAGTATTTGCTCTGTTCACAAAGGCATTCTGGAAAAGATAGAACACTTAAAACCTGTTTTTAGAAATTGGAGCAATTGAGAAATAATCTCATTAGCTCCTTTTTTTTGGTGAATATTATTTGAGAATATGCTATAAATATAATATGAAATGCGTAATTCAAAGAGTTAAACAGGCATCAGTAAGTGTGGAAGGACAGTTAATCAGTGAGATTGATAATGGACTTTTGATTTACTTTGGTGTTGAAAAAGGCGATGACAGTGCTAAAACTGACTATTGCTGCAATAAGATATCTAAAATCAGATTGTTTGAAGATGAAAACGGAAAGCAGAATCTGAGTGTTAAAGATGTAGGTGGACAGATATTGGTTGTGAGCCAATTCACTTTATGTGCATCTTTGAAGAAGGGAAATCGACCTAGCTATGATAATTCAGAGAATCCTGAAATTGCTAAAGTTGAATATGAGAGAGCTATAAGCAATTTTAAGAATATGGGATTTGATACAAAAGGCGGTGTTTTTGGGGCACATATGATGGTAAAATATGTAAATGATGGTCCCATGACTTTAATTTTGGAGAAATAGATGCAATATGTATCAATTGATTTTGAAACTGCAAACAGTTTCAAGGGAAGTGCTTGTTCAATAGGAATGGCCAGGCATGATGAGAATGGTGAGGTCCTTGATACCTACTATCATCTTATATGCCCTCATACAAGGTTCTTTGATGGTGAGATGACAGCCATCCATAATCTATCTCCCAGAGATTGTATAGCATCTCCAACATTTGATAAGTTGGAAAAAGATATAAGAGAGTTCATAAATGGAGATCTTCTTGTGGCCCATTTTGCTATGTTTGATATTGGAGTCTTGAAAGGTTGCTATGAAGCATATAATATGACAGTTCCAAATTATCGTTATGCAGATAGCATTGATGCTGCTCGTTTGATTGGTAGAAAATTTGAGAACTACAAATTGACAACCCTCAGTGAGGCACTGAATCTAGACTACAATGCCCATGTGGCAATTGATGATGCAATAAACTGTGGTTTGATTTTTGCAATGGGATGCAAGGGACATCTGTCTTCATTAGATGAACTGCAATTTTATTTCAGTGCTAATTCTAAAAAGATAAAACAGATTTTTTAAAACCAGATATTTTAGAATTTTGTAAAATTGGATATTGAATAATAGAGCAAATTTATTTTTTAAATTCTTTTGTCTGCATATTTAAAACTGTTATAACAATGATTTTGTTGACTGTAGTTTATTTTATTGGCTATACGACAAAAGAATTTTTGGTGTGGAGATCTCTTATGCCTAAAAAGAAAGTTTGTATATTATTCTTTATTTTATTTGTATCTTTTTTTGTGCAGAGTATCTTCGCACAAGACGTAGGTGAACTTAAATCTTATAAGGCATCATTTTCAAAAGATGTATCATTAAGTAAAGATGATGCCCTGAATGAAAATTATTATTATGAATGGATTCTATATTTATCAAAATTTCTCGACTAGGACATTGAAATAGTAGATACCGATTTATCTCTGAGTAAAAAAGTCTCAGCTTTAAAAGCTGGTACCATTGATATGCTTCCTGCATTGGAAAAAACACCTCAAAGAGAATTGGAGATGAATTTTTCCAATGAGATTGTTGGTAAAAATTTGTTCTTTCTTGTTAAAGCAAAAAGCAATGAAAGCATAGTTGATGGTGATTATGATACTTACAGAAATAAGAAAATTGGTCTAATAGAAGGGAGTCCTATAAATTCGTATTTCTTCTCATTTGCCTCTGACATGGGATTTTTTATTCCGGAAAACAATGATGAAGCTATCAAATACGTTAGAGACAATAATTTGATTGGACAAGATTCAATACTCATGAAGAATGTAATCTGGTTTCATAATTTGGCTGATATAACTCAATCTCTTTTGGATGGTGAGGTTGATCTGTGTCTCATTCCTTCATACAATGCAACATTTGATTATCAACTTTTAGATACTATTGAGGGTGGCTCTCTGTATGTAGCTCTACGAAAGGGGCTTGAAGATGAGATTCCAAACATCGATAGCGCTATAAAATCTTTATATCGATATTATCCAACACTTATCAACGATTTGAATATCAAATATAAAATTATTCCATACGAAGAGGAATTTGACTTTGATGAGTTAGCTTATTTAAAATATTTAAAAGATAACAACATAACAATCAATGCCATTGTCCTACCTGATTTCTTTCCTTTCACGGCTCGAGAAGACAAAAAAGGAATAATGGAAGAAATTGCTTCGTATATTGGTGATAAAGCTGGTATAAAGATTAACTTAATTTTTGCATCTGATATGGTAGATTATTACAATAAATTAGCAAGTGATGATATTGATCTTTCTTTTATGTATGATAAAGATGAAACTGCAGTAGAGTTTGTTGAGATGAAAAAAACTCTTCCATATTATATAAGTGATGTTGTAAAACTTACTTTAAAAACAAATTACAATGTCAGAACAATTGGAATAGTCAATGATGCTCCACTGCGTGATAGATATTATGAGCACTTAGATTTTGAACCAATTCGATTTGATACAAAAAAAGAAGCTGTAGAAGCAATAAAAAAAGGCTTGGTTGATTGTGTTTTCATGACATCTGAAGAAGCCTCTTATTGGATGTCCCAGGACTATGCAAACAAACTTGTGCAATCTTCAATTGCCACACCTCCCATTCGCTTTTCGATAGGCGTTAAAAAGA
>JALNVT010000268.1 GCA_023231265.1 Sphaerochaetaceae bacterium | reverse complement strand
ATTACAGGATTGTAATGCTGAAGAGAAGCTCCAATATTCAATTCCTTCAATCCACTCCAGATAGATAATTCTAACATTCCAGCAGATTGCTTTGCCCATTCAATGAAGTTTGAAGCATACAGAGGGAATTGCTCTTCAAGAGCTTTAACTGTTGAAGTATCAATGAAGTAAAGTATTGTTCCAAAACCACTCTTGAAACTATCAATTTTTTCTTTAGGTACATTACCTTCAAATACATCATATATTTTATCCCAAAGAAGATCTTGCTTCTCTCCAGTGACAACCACAACTCTTGAGCTCTTCATGTTGAATGAATCAGGGATTAACTCTGTTGCTTCCTTGATGAAATCAAATACCACGTCTTCTTTAACAGGTAAATTCTTGTTGATATCGTAAATTGATCTTCTTTCTTTCAGTGATTCTATAATTTTCATATTTTCTATATTCCTTAATTTTTATTTTTTAGAAATGTTCCTTCGTTTAATTCATTGAAGGCTTGTGTTATTTCTTTTTCATTGCTCATAACAATGGGGCCAGCCCATGCTATTTCTTCATTCAATCTTTGAGTTTTCAATACAAGTAACTCAATTTCTTCATCAAGAGATTCAATTTTAAATTGGTCCCCTTCTGATAATTTAACTGCTGTTTTTTCGTCAACTTCTTCATCTGATATTTTTGTTTTACCAAGTAAAGAAAAGAGAATTACAGTTTGGTCTTTTGGTGTATCAATTATTAACTCTTTGTACTTTTCTAATGTAATAACATAAAAGTCCAGAGGCAAATATTTTGGTTTGAAACCTTTATGTTCTTTATAATTTCCACTTATAAGTTTTAGAGTCCCACCATCTAATGGAATTTTTTTGATATCACTATCTCTTATATTCTCATAACTGGGATCATCCATTTTGTTTGCTTTAGGAATATTCAACCAAAGTTGAACACCCAGCAATCGATCTGACTTAGGAAATTTTTCTTCATGCATTATGCCAGATGCGGTGCTCATCCACTGCACTTCTCCATCATTAATTGTCTCTTCATTATCTAAAGAATCTTTATGAATCATCTTTCCTTTCGACAGATAACTTATTGTTTCTATTCCTCTATGAGGATGTAATGGAAATCCTTTTCTGTAATTTTCATAATCAGTAGAATCAAATGAATCCAACATCAATATTGGATCAAAATCTTTGTAGCTTCTTCTGCTTAAGACTCTGACAAGATGTACATCATCACCATCAATTGCATTATATCCTTTAACTTTCTTCTCTATGTTTCTTATCATAATTTATATCCTGTTAACTTTTTCAAGTCACTCAATAAAAGGTTTTGTTCTTCTTCATCTAAAACTGATATTTGAGTGACAATGTTGGCCTCTATCTCAGGATATACTTCATCCATCAATAATCGACCTGTTTCACTTATATTAAGTATGTACTTTCTCTTATCATTCTTATCTTGATATCTTGTAAGCAAATTGTCTTTTTCAAGATTTCTTATAATTACAGCTATCGTTCCACTGGTACTCAATACTTTCTCTTTAACCTCACCAACCGATAAATCACCTTTATGATAAAGAGCTTCAAGCACTGCAAATTGTGGCGTTGTTAACTTATATTTATTGATTATCTTATAATTAGTTTTATTTATTAAATTTAAAGCTCTGTTCATTGCAATAAATATTTTTAATTCTTGTTTTACCATCTGTAAGTCCTTTATATTATCTCTACCTTGAGATAAATTACTCAAATCAGAGATAAATGTCAAGCAAACAGTTCCTTTTTTTTATTAAATCAATTGAGAATTGAAAAAAAATGCGACCCTCAATATGGGGGACTGCACATTTTTTAATTAAATCTCAACAACCTTAATCATATTTGTCCTACCTGGAGATCCTACAGGAACTCCAGCTGTTATAACAATCTTATCTCCTGGCTTGATATACCCAATGGTCTCCAAGTACCTTGGTGCAATTTCAAACAATTCATCAAGAGAGCTCAGTGTAGGAATGAGAATTGGAGTGACTCCCCACGATAGGGCAAGACGTTGAACCGTCTGCTTGAATGGACTGTAGGCAATAATTGGAACGGCTGGTCTGAACTTAGATATCAGTCGAGCTGAACCTCCAGAGTGAGTGAAGCACGTGATGTATGCTGCCTTGATCTCCATAGCAAGTTCTCTTGTTGCCATTCCAACGGCCTCAGTGGTGCTCTTCTTTCTGTTGATCTCGATATCCTCTTGATTCAATCTCTGATCAAGAACAAGTCTTTGATAAGTCAGACTCTCTTCAGTGTGAGTTATGATTCTATTCATTATCTCCACAGAACGTAGAGGGAAATTTCCTGCTGCAGTCTCTCCTGAAAGCATAACTGCACTTGTTCCATCAAGAATAGCATTTGCAACATCAGCTGCCTCTGCACGGGTAGGTCTAGGATTTGTTATCATGGACTCAAGCATCTGTGTAGCAGTGATTACAGGAAGTCCTGCAAGGTTGCACTCTCTGATCAGCATCTTCTGAATTACAGGGACCTCTTCTGGAGATGTCTCCACTCCAAGGTCACCACGAGCAACCATGATTACATTTGACTCAGCAATGATATTGGTGATGTCATTAACAGCTTCTGGTTTTTCAATTTTAGAGATGACTGGAATCTCCCTACCATAGTTCTGGTACATGAATTTCTTCAATGCAATGACATCTTGAGCACTACGAACAAATGAGAGTGCTACAAAATCGAGTTCATTTCTAAATGCAAAATCTAAATCTTTCTCATCCTTCTTGGTGTAAGAAGATAGATGTTTTAAAAAAGTTTCTGGAAGATTGACACCTTTTCTTGGTTTGACAGTTCCACCATCAACAACCTCAGTGATTATTATATTTCCTTCTATTTTTGAAACCTTCAAGGCTATGAGGCCATCATCAATAAGAATTCTGTTACCCTTCTCAACCTCTTCATGTAGATAGGGATAGTCGATACTGATTAAATCTCTATTACCAACACATGGCTTTGTAGTGATTTTCAGAAACTCTCCTGTATTCACCTGAAAAGATTCCACATCCAACTTTCCAACTCGAATTTTAGGACCTTGCAGGTCCTGGAAAATAGCTATTGGGGTATCGAGTTCTTCAGAAGCCTGACGT
>JALNVT010000267.1 GCA_023231265.1 Sphaerochaetaceae bacterium | reverse complement strand
CCAGAAGGTCTGTTACCGTTGTAACCGCCAGAAGGTCTGTTACCGTTGTAACCGCCAGAAGGTCTGTTACCATTATAACCGCCACCTGCTGGTCTACTACCGTTGTATCCACCTTGATTGTTGCCTTGATATCCACCACGGTTGTTGTATCCACCTTGGTTGTTACCCTGGTATCCACCCTGGTTATTACCTTGGTATCCACCCTGGTTATTACCTTGATATCCACCCTGGTTATTACCTTGATATCCACCACGATTGTTACCTTGGTATCCACCCTGACCATTGTTGTTTCTATTATAACCACCACGGTTGTTGTTTCTTCCATCTACACGTTTACCACCAACAGTACCTGCAACTCTTGGACCTACTGAAGGAACTTTGCTTTCAACAACAGCGCCTTTAGGGTTCTTACTCTGCCATTCAGCATGTGCTTTTGCAGTCTGTCCTTGGTTAGGAACAGGAGGTAATTCAGTCGATCTAATGATGACCGGACCTGTATGTAATGGAGAAGCTCCTTTTGCTAAAGTATGACCTTTTAACTTGGTTGATACATGCAATGTTTTCTTCTTAACACCAGTTTTACTATGTGCTATAGTACCTGTTTTATTATCAGCCTTAGCTGCAGTTGCTGAAGGTTTTTTTGCACCCATTGCAGATGTTTTTGTTCCAGCAGTACTTTGCATAGTTGCTGTCTTAGATTGTGGTTTTACTTTAACCACTCTCTTTTTAACAACAACAACTTTTTTCTTTTCAATTTTCTGTGAAGTGCTTGGGGTCTGAGGCTCTCTCTTTTCTTCTTCTTTTGTCTCAGGTTGCTTTGCTGCACCTACACCTTTAATTAAAGTTGCTTTTTTATCACTCATATATATTCGCTTATTCCTCACTCTCTTCAACTGTCTCAAATGATAAACCTGTACCACAATTTGGACATTCTGTCATGTCGACTGTAATCGGATGTCCACAATTTGGACAAACATACTCTTCTTCATCTTCTTCTGTTTCTTCTACAATATCAACATACTGCAAAATAACATCTCTAAGTGATTTTCTCTCTTCGTCAGTGAAATCACCAAACGCTGCAAAATCTTCATCCGTTAGATTTACATACTCTTCAACAGTGTAAACATCATGGAATTGAAGTTTGTGAACGATATTTTTGTCAATTGGAAGTTCTGATAATTCAATTTCATCAGCAGAGATACCTGTATCTTTTTCTTCTTCTTCAACATTTTGTTCAACAGTCTGAGTTTCAGCTTGCGCAGCAACCATACCATCTTCTTCGAGTCCTGCCTCAGGATTATCATTGAAGAATGCTTCTGCTCTGTCCCTTGCATCAGTTGGGATATTCATAGCTTGGAATTCAGCTGGAGTTTTTACATCAATATTCCAGTCACAAAGTTTTTTAGCAAGTTTAACATTCAAACCGCCCTTACCAATTGCAAGAGATAATTGTGATTCATCTACAATTGCTATTGCTCTATAAGTCAGTCTGTCAGTTACAACTACATCTATAACCTGTGCAGGAGATAATGCGTTCATAATAAAATTAACGGGATTTGGATCAAAGTTCAATACATCAATTTTTTCGCCCTCAATTTCTTTAATTACAGTTTGAATTCTAATACCTCTCAATCCAACAAGAGAACCAACAGGATCTATATCTATAGTTGAAGATCTAACTGCAACTTTAGTTCTGTAACCAGCTTCTCTTGCAATTCTTACAATTTCAACCTGGCCCTGTCCAATTTCTGGTACTTCTAATTCAAATAATTGTCTTACAAGTTCAGGAGATGTTCTAGATAAAATAACTCTAACGCCTCTATCACCTTTTTCAACTTTCTCTACATAACATTTGATTTTATCATCTTGAGAATAACTCTCACGTGGTGATTGCAAACGTCCAGGAAGGATACCTTCTGTAGAACCAATATTTACAAAAATATCACCTCTAACTTGACGGTTGAAGTAACCGTTGATAATCAATCCTTCTTTACATTTAAATTCACTGTAAATAGAATCTTTTTGAATGTCTCTGAAACTCTGATGAGCTTTCTGTTTTGCACTCTGAACACTGATTCTATCAAATTCTTCATTAATATCTAAAGGAATGAGAATAACATCACCAATTTCGGCTTCATCATTAAATTCTTGTGCATCATCTAGAGGAATTTCATTTAATTCATCATAATAGTTATCTTCATCAACTACCATTTTTTTGCAAGATAACTCAATAGAAGTCAAATCATCGCTGATTGTTACAATAGCATTGTCGTCGCTACCGTATTTTCTTTTATATGCAGCTTTTAGAATGTCTTCTACTGTTGCTACTACTAAATCCTGTGAGATACCACTTTCAACCATTTTGATAATTGAATCGCCTATTTTACTTGGCATGTTTCTTCTCCTCCCAAATATATTCTAATTTAGCTTTTTGAATTGTTTCAAATTTTAATACTAAGTTCTTATCGATGGACTTATTGTCTGCATCTAAGCAAGATGTCAAAACCAAACTCTCATCATCCACATTTTCTATTATACCAGATACCCAAGCACCTAGAAGTAAATCATAGACTCTCACTCTTTTACCTTTAAATAAGGTAAATTCATAAGCATCTCTGATTTTTCTTTGTAACCCTGGAGTTGATACTTCCAAATTTAAATCAGTTTCTGGAGCTAATCTTAATTCCATGCGGGTTCTAATCAATCTAAAGACTTTTGCAGTCTCATCTACTCCAACCTCGCCTTCCTTCAATTTTACAATACAACTTATCTTGCATTCATAAGGAGTCTCTTGAGACTCAATATCTACCAAGACTACATTCATCGCATCCAGGAGAGGCGAAAATTCCTCAAAAAGAGGATCTAGAGTGATACATTTTTTCATAAAATATTTTTCCTATATTAATTTTTACAATAATAAGGGGACCTGCATTTTTGCGGTCCCCCAAAAATCTAATATTCAACTGTCTATATCTTAGACCGAGAGCCTTTCTTTGTCAATAGATAAAGTTAAGGTATATCTAAAATGCTATACATATATATTTATTTATCCGATATAAAGTTATACAATCGCATAAATATACATTTTTTGCATATTTTTTCAAATATTGTAACTTATCATTCATACCCTATTTTTTATAGGGTTAAAAAGAATTTTTACATAATTGAATATCATCATTTT
>JALNVT010000266.1 GCA_023231265.1 Sphaerochaetaceae bacterium | reverse complement strand
TTGGCACTGTTTTCATGTTCGACAAACATCTTCAAAGTCTCAAGCAGTTTTGTGTTGTTCATCTCATCATATCTCTCAAGTAAGTGAATTGATGGATGAATGAATGATGCGATAGATACCTGTTGATTGACGCAGTGCAGAAGATCAGATGTGATATATGATTCATAGTTATATATGCATTCATCATCAGAGCTTCCTCTTCCCAACTGTATTGCCTGACATGATTGTCGGTAATACAGTGCAAAATCTTCTATTTTAAAAAAAGGAAGACTCATTCCTATTTTCAAAGCGTGTCTTTGTGCAAATTTCACTAGTGCCAATCTATGGGCATCACCAAGCTGCATTCTATCATCCAATTGATAGAGAGCTGCAATTCCTCTTTTAAAGAAAACCATCTGAATTCCAGGAAGTAAATTGGCCATAAGAAGGCTTATCTGAGTCAACATTTTAGAATCTTCGCCTTCCAGCAGTTTTATTGATAAAGCTATAAGATTTGATGAATATTTAATTGAAGCAATCTGTGGTGCTATATCTTCTGGAGAAGCCCCTATCAATAAGTCATAAAGAACCTTCTGAATTGGAATGCTGCAGTGAAGTAAATAAGGAAAATATTTGATCAGGACCTTACCTGCGGCCAAGCTCACCGAGCGCAGAATCTTCAGTTGCTTTGGTAAGATAGAAGAATCCTGCAGCAGCATGAGAACAGTTCCAACTTTATTATCATTCACAATAATCTTGCTGCAGAGTTTCCTGGTAGGAGATGATGTGCACGAAACCTCAAATACTCCATTTGTTTTTGGAGAGGATCTCACACTCTCAAGCTCCCCTACAGCTTTTACAAAATCATAACTGCAGTATCCCTGCTCTATGTTGGTCTTCCAAAGTTCGTCCTCTATAGGAAAAATAGTTGAATGCGACAGTACCTTAAATTCATCATCAAGAATGATGATGGGATTACCCAACTTTGCAGCTGCTTTATTTGAAAACACATCAAGGGAACACTCATCACACACACTATCAATCAATTCTGCGTAGAAATAGTTTATATCTTGATCTTCAAGAAGCTTCTTTGCATGATTGAACGCCAGAAATAAATCATCTTTCAAAACGTAAGATAGATTGGTAATCTGTCTGTCATTCTTTTTGCTATCAAGGGCAAGAATGCAGCTCTCTGGAGGTTCTGAATCTTTAGGAATATCACATTCATAACCCAAATACAGTACATGATCATCAAATGTATTTTCTGATCCGTCAATCAACAGTATCGAATGGATTTCTTGAGTTCCTTTCGATGAAATTACCTTTAATTCTATAAGTTTGGAGAGCACTTCTGTGATTGTTTGATACTTCATTTATAACCTCAATCAAAGCTTAGTGCCTGATGCACAAATTGTCAAATCTTTTTCAATGCAACATACACATACGGTAAAGGTAAAATCTTACACATAATATAAATGACACTATGACTAATAAAGGAGAATTGCTGTGTACAACAAACTATTTAGTGAAGGTAAAATCGGGAATCTTAAGTTGAAGAATCGTCTTGTGATGTCACCAATGGGAATTGGTCTTGCAGAACTTGATGGAAGTCCTTCCAAAGAGATGATTGCTTTTTATGAAGAAAGAGCTAAAGGTGGAGCTGGATTGATCATTCCAGAGATAACCAGAATCAATGATGAAACAGGAGTTGGTTTGATGAGGCAGCTCTCTGTTACAAAAGACCGTCATATTGAGCCTCTATCACGTATGGCTGCAGCCATTCATTCTCATGATTGCAAGATATTCATTCAATTGCATCATCCAGGTCGTGAGGGTGTATCAGCTTTGATTGGCAACCAACCAGTTGTAGCTCCATCGGCAATAATGTGCAAATCAAGTCTTCAAGAAACAAGAGCTCTAACCAACAAAGAGGTAAAGCAGCTCATTCAGCAGTTCATTGATGGTGCTGTTCGTGTTCATAAAGCAGGCTGTGATGGTGTTGAACTTCATGCAGCTCATGGATATTTAATAAATCAATTTCTCAGTCCATACACAAACAAAAGAGAAGATGAATATGGCGGTAATTTTGAAAATCGAATGAGATTCATCAGTGAGATAATTGAAGGAATCAAAAAAGAGTGCGGAAGGAATTTCCCTATTGGTGTTCGCCTGACAGTTGATGAATTTTTATCAACAACAGGTGTAACAGAGGACTACATACATCTTAAAGATGGAATACTGATTGCAAAGAATCTTGAAGCTCTTGGAATTGATTTTCTTGATGTCAGCTGTGGTATATATGAAACAGGAATGACCTGTGTTGAACCAATATCATTCGAACAAGGTTGGCGATATGATTTCATCAAAGCAGTAAAAGAGCAGGTTCATGTTCCAATCATCGCAGTGAGCACAATAAGAGAGCCATCTTTTGCAGAGAAGTTCTTGGAAGATGGAGTCACAGATTTTGTATCCCTTGGACGTTCTTGGCTCGCAGATGACCACTGGGGTGAGAAAGTAAGAACAGGACATGAGGATCAATTATGTAAATGTGTATCGTGTCTTAGATGCTTTGAAAGCCTAGGAGAGTACAACATCGCAGGTTATCCTGCAGAATGTGCAGTCAATCCACGAATGGCAAGAGAGCTCAAATACGGACTTCCAAAACATGATACAGGATCTCATAAAGTGGTCGTTGTTGGAGGCGGTCCTGGTGGAATGAGTGCAGCAAGAACACTTGCAGAAAGAGGAATCAAGGTAACATTGCTTGAGAAGTCTTCAAGCCTTGGAGGACTTGTTTCAATAGGAAAAGAGCCACCACACAAGCAGTGCATGAATTGGATCATGGATTATTACACTGAGGAATTCAGCAGACTTGGTGTCAAAGTCAAACTAAACACCGAAGCAACTGTTGATTCAGTAAAAGCTATGTCTCCAGATTCTGTTGTTGTGGCAACAGGAAGCACTGAGATTGTACCAAGTTCAATTCCTGGCGTTGATGGAAAGAATGTTTACTCTGTTGAACAGGTTCTCAATGGAACATCAGGCCTGAAGAATAAGAAAATAGTTCTTGTTGGAGCTGGTATGACAGGCTTGGAAACAGCAGAATATCTGTGTGATCAGAAAAATGAAGTAACTGTTGTGGATATGCTGGACAAGGTAGCTCCAGAGGGATTTCATACAAATGTTTTGGATGTAACTCTCAAATTGAAGAAGTATGGTGTCAAATACCTATTAT
>JALNVT010000265.1 GCA_023231265.1 Sphaerochaetaceae bacterium | reverse complement strand
TGAGGATATAAAAATTTAAGTAGGAGTATTGAATGGAAAACTCAGATGTATATTTTGCAAAACTTCCAATTTCACAAGGCCCAAGTCGTTTAAAAATTTTAAAAGATTTACTAAAAAGTTCAGGATTAAATAAAATAAATTTTGAAAACAAATATGTAGCTATAAAAATGCATTTTGGAGAACCTGGAAATCTATCTTTTATAAGAGCTAATTATGTTAAAGTTTTAGCTGATGAAATTAAAGAATTAGGTGGAAAACCATTTATAACAGACTGCAATACATTATATGTAGGTGGCAGGAAGAATGCACTTGATCATTTAGATAGTGCAAATTTAAATGGATTTAACCTTTATACAACAGGTTGTCAAACCATTATTGCAGATGGACTTAAAGGTAGCGATGAAATACTGGTTCCAGTAAAAAATGGAAAACATTTTAAAACAGCTGCTATTGGACGAGCAATTATGGATGCTGACATTATCATTTCTTTAACACATTTTAAAGGTCATGAATCAACAGGATTTGGTGGAACTTTAAAAAATATTGGAATGGGTTGTGGCTCTAGAGCAGGTAAGATGCAAATGCATGCTACAAGCAAACCTATAATAAATGAAGAAGAATGTATTGGTTGTGGTTCTTGTTCAAGGATTTGTGCACATGATGCACCAACAAAACTTGAAAATAAAAAATATCGTATAAACGATGACAAATGTGTAGGTTGTGGAAGATGTATCGCTGTTTGCCCTAAGAATGCTATCAAACCTCAATGGGATTCTGCTAATGATGATCTAAATGAAAGAATTGCAGAATACACATCAGCTGTAATAGATGGAAGACCTAATTTCCATATTTCTTTAGTTATTGATGTATCTCCAGATTGTGACTGTCATGCTGAAAATGGATTAGCTATTGTTCCTGATGTAGGATTTTTAGCAAGTTTTGATCCAATTGCTTTAGACCAAGCATGTGTTGATTTAGTAAATAAAGCACCAAGTGTGCCTACTAGTTTAATTGGTAATACCTGTAATGAAGATTCACATGACAAATTCCACAAAGCTCATCCTGATACTAGCTGGGAAGTTAGTGTAAAACATGGTGAAGAAATTGGACTTGGATCTAGAAAGTATAATTTAATCCAAATCAATTAGATGACCATTTTAACGTGCTGAAACTAAGGTTTCAATTTGAATAAATATTATTAGTTTCTAATAAAAAATCTCATCTCCAATATTTCTTTGGATTTGAGATTTTTATTGAGTTATATTATTAGATATTATCAAAATAAACCATAAATGTGATGCATTTCATCACTAAGATTAATATGCATATCAAATAATAGTTATTTTACTCTTGATGACAGGAATCCTTCAAAGAAATTACGAGCATTGATTCCCAACGTCCTATTTTTGTATCCACCTTCTTGGACAAACAAAATAGGGAAGGACAATTTTCCAATCTCGATACCATTATTCTTAAAATCATTTGCAGATAAGGACCAAGTTCCAGTTGGATCTCCTTTTGCAATATCAAGCCCAAGGCTTATAACAAGATACTCAGGATTGAAATCTTTGACTCTTTTGATAGCTTTGATCAAAACCTTGAGATATTCCTTTCCCGTTATGTTTTCTTTCAACGGATAGTTCTGATTGAAACCTAATCCTTCATCTTCTCCAGTCTCCTCTGCAAAACCAGAGAAATAAGGATAGGCGAAAGAAGGATTGCCATGAATTGAAACAGTCAAAACATCTTTTCTTGAATAAAAAATCTGCTGATGTCCATTTCCATGATGATAATCTATATCAAGAATAGCAACTTTTCCGTAACTCGAAAGGAACTGTGCTGCTATGGAAGTATTGTTGAAATAGCAGAATCCTCCAAATACATCACGTTCTGCATGATGTCCTGGCGGTCTGACTAAGGCATAAGCCGTATGATAACCTTCAAGCAGCAATTCAGATCCTGTCAGTGCACAGTTAACACCTGCACGAGAGGCAATGAATGCATTTTTGTTCAGCGGGGTGAAAGTATCAATACAATAATAACCAGCAAGTACAGACAGATCATGAGGTGGTCGTGTGGCATTTCTTACAGGGAATACATATGGATATATAGATTTTCCTTCAGGAAAAGCACTGCATACCTTTTTGAAATAGTTGAAATATTTTGGATTGTGAACTTCCAAAATATATCTATCAGGAAAACTTCTTGATGGAACCTGTTTGAAAGCCTCTAACTTAGATATTTCTTTTACAATACTTGAAATTCTAACAGGTGATTCAATGTAACCTCTCTCTCTTACATGATGAATCTCGTGTTTGTCGTTTATGATCAGAGGAATCAAATTTTTGATTGCCTTATGTTTTTCAATTGGACGATTGTTATCGATATATTTATAATCACGCAGTTGTACTGGTGAGACCTTTATTGATGAAACAACCATCTTCACATATTCTTCAGGACAATAGTCAGGATATTTTCTCTGTAAAATTGCTTTGACAATCTTTTTAGCAACAGATGCTGATAAATCATAATCATTCCCTAAATTATCAAAGACGAGGTAAGGAGGACAATCATCTTCTGGATTTACTGGTGTCTCATATTTAGTTCCTATTATTGGACGTGCTCCATAACGCTCGTAGAAAGCGAGACGTGATTGATTCTGTTTGATATCACTTTGGTCTTTGCATAAAGATGGATCATCTGGAAGGCATTCCATAAAAATACCTACCGTATTGAGCAATTGAGCTTCCTCTCTGATTCTTTCATAAATAGCACTGCCAATTCCTGAAGAAGTCTTCCCTGGTTTAACAGCCAGATAATCCAGATAACAGAAATTTGTATCAGGCATATAGAAAAGGATTGCAAATCCTTTTACATTTGCTTGACTGTCCTCAGCTACAAAAATAGTTGAGGAGAATTTATACTTCATTGGGTCTTTCATCTGTTCAAGAATTTCGTTTATTTTATCTTCTTTAACTGATGAAAAATGACTTCTTAAAATTTCAAAAATCTGTGCGATAGAATTTTTGTTTGAGGGATGAAAAGAGTCGGTTACTTTTCTAATTTTAAATGTACTCATAATATTAAATGCTACAGTTGTTGCCATTCAGATGTCAAGATATTTATACTTAAATCACCTTATTTAAGTATTTATATGCAACAGGTGGAATATTATAAGTTCCTTATGGGCACTCAAATTTAGGAAAATAATATAGTCCTTATGGA
>JALNVT010000264.1 GCA_023231265.1 Sphaerochaetaceae bacterium | reverse complement strand
TGACTGAAACTTCAGGAAAAGCCTCTCCTAGTAATGGAATTGATCTTTCTTCATTCATATTTATATCTCCTTGTTTGTTGTTATGATTCAATGATAGATACGAAACTGACATAAGTCAATAACTATTTGAGTATTTTAACTTCTCACTCCACTGATACCTCTTTGGTAATTGATAAAAATAATTTACCACTGACAGGGGATATGGGTTATCATTGAAGATGATAGATTTCAAATTTATAAAATATAAAGGAAGAGTTTGGTATGAGTGATTTTCAAAAGAGAGTTCAAAAGATTGTTGACGAGCAGGGTTCTTGGTATGAAAGAAAATTAGATGATGGATTGATGAGTTCAAATCTGTATCCATATGATGCTATGTTCTCGCCAATAAAAGTTGGAGGGATAACAATCAAGAATAGATTGGTAATGGGACCAATGGGAAATGTCAATATGGCTGATGAAACAGGAAAACCTTCAAAAAAGATGATTGAATATTTCACCTCCAGAGCTAAGGGGGGAGTTGGTTTGATAACATCAGGTCTGATTCCTGTCACCCATGGTATAGATCCAACAGTAACAGAACCCAATGATCTCTCTTATTTTCCTCGAATTGATGCATCCAGAACAAGATATGCAGGTTGGAGAGACCTCTCGGAGCAGTGTCATGCATATGGCGCCAAATTTTTCATCCAATTGACACCTGGGCTTGGAAGAGTTGGCTCTCCGGAGTGCTTGATGACAAAGCACAGACTCCCTGTCTCTGCCTCTACAAATCCCAATTTCTACATTCCTGAGATACCATGCAAGAAGTTATCAGATAGAAATGCTGCGAGAATCATCAAAAATGCCGCTCAGGCCGCTTGTGATGCAAAAGCTGCAACCATTGATGGAGTGTATCTGCATGGCCATGAGGGGTACCTTCTGGAGCAGATGAGCAATCCTGCATTCAACAGACGCCATGGTAAGTATGGCGATTATGAGAGATTTGGATTGGACCTTGTCAAAGAGATAAGAGAGCGAGTTGGAGCTAAATATCCCATAATGTACAGAATAGATCTATCATTGGTTCTTAAAGAGACCTATGGAGATAAACTGAGTTCAATTAAATCACTCAAGAAATTTAAAAATGAAAGGACAGTGGATCAGAGCCTGCAGTACATGAAGCATCTGGTTGAAGCTGGTGTTGATATGTTTGATGTAGATTTAGGTTGCTATGATCACTGGTGGTATCCACATCCTTCTTCTGGAATGGCACCTGGTTGCTATCTTGATGTATCTAAAATTGTTAAGGAGTATTTCAGAGACAATGACATAAAATCAAACTTGGGATTGGATGTTCCTGTTGTCGCTGTTGGAAAGCTTGGATATCCAGATTTAGCTGAGAGAGCAATTAGACAGAATCAGTGTGATATGATCATGCTTGCCAGACCTCTGTTGGCAGATCCTGAGTGGCCAAACAAAGCTTACTCTGGAAAAGTTTCTGACATACGACCTTGCATTGGTGATCAGGAGGGATGCATAAATGAATTTGTTGAAGGTGGTCACATTCAATGTGCTTTGAATCCAATCACTGGATTTGAAGATGTTTTCAATGGTTCTGAACTGGCGAAGGTGGATGTTCCTAAAAAAGTAGCAGTTGTTGGAGGCGGACCATCCGGTATCATGTGTGCTCTAGTTCTGGTAAAGCGAGGGCATGAAGTGACACTGTTTGAAAAAGAATCTGAGCTTGGTGGAATGATAATTCCAGGATCTGTTCCCAAAATTAAGTTTGATATGGTCAATTACAGAGAGTATCTTGTAAGACAGGTCAAAAAAGCCCAAAATATAACACTGAGGTTGAACTGTGAGGTCACAGAGCAGATTCTTGTTGATGGTGAGTTTGATTCTGCAGTTATTGCCTGCGGTACCACTGCAATCATTCCTCCTATTGAAGGTGCAAAAGATAGAGAGAGAGTGAGCACCGCAATAAATCTCCTGAGCAATCCTGAGATGATTGCTGAGAATAAGAGGGTTGTCATTGTTGGTGGAGGAGATGTTGGCTGTGAGGCTGCATATTATCTGGCCCAGGAGAAGAAATGCGATGTTGTCGTAGTTGAGATGCTTGGAAACCTGATGAATGGCTCATGCACGGCAAATAGAGGTTATCTTCTTTATAACTTGAACAGGGTTGGTGTGAGAGTGCACAACTGCACCAAAGTGCTGAAGATAGAAGATGACAGGGTACTTGCATCAAAGAACTTTGGAAAGAATGTTCCAGATCCATTCAATTCATGGAATCCGTTGCTTCCAGAAAACATAAAAAATCCACTTGCAAAAAAAATCAAAGATGACTTCAGACCACTTGAGATTGATTATGATTACGTGCTGTTTGCTGCAGGTGTCAAAAAGAATGACTCTCTGTATTTCAATCTTCAGAGAGGAGCAAAGATAAAAGATCTTCATAACATTGGAGACTCCTGCAATCTTGGCAGAGTCTTTGAAGCAATTAAATCAGCCTATCATGTGGGAACTTTGATATAATTTTGGATTGATTGTTATTTGGTTTTTTATAATTTCCATATCATTTGGATGGGCGAGTGATATGGAATATCTTTACTTGCATGCTAAATCTATAAGTTAAAACATAGTTTTTATATCAAAAAATAGACTTTACACTAATTTATGATATTTAATTTGTAATTTTTCATAGTACTTTTATATTGTAGATATAAGTTTTTACTTAGTTTGTTCAGTCTTTTAATAATTTATTATACAGTTAATACATATTTTCGATATAAAAATGATATAATATTCATTCATAAATTATGAAAATGGATGTTGATAAAAAAAAGATTCTCAAAACTGAGAATCTTTATGAGCGGAGAGGGATTTGAACCCCCGACCAGTTGCGTGTAAAGCAACCGCTCTCCCACTGAGCTATCCGCCCGATTACGTTGCTAAAAATAGCATTTACTTTGCTTTGTGTCAATAATAAATATAAAAAATGTTGAATTATTGAATTTTTATATCAGAAATTAAGATGACAGTAAGATGGTCCTTCTTTGATTGTTCATCCTCTGCGTATTCCAAACGAAGGGTTCTTGCACCTGAGAGAGATTTTTTTTGATCTTTCAAATGATTCTTTTCTTTGATGAAGAATTGTTTGGGCATAAAAAAAGATTCCCAAAACTGAGAATCTTATGAGCGGAGAGGGATTTGAACCCCCGACCAGTTGCGTGTAAAGCAACCGCTCTCCCACTGAGCTATCCGCCCGACTACGTTGCTT
>JALNVT010000263.1 GCA_023231265.1 Sphaerochaetaceae bacterium | reverse complement strand
TTGATTACAGAACTGTAATCGAAAAGAACCATGTTGAAACAGGTTATATGCTTGAGATTTTAAGAGGTCTTGGTGAAGGTAGAGAAGGTAATGTAGTACCTGTTGGATCCTGTGGACTTGATAAAGCAATCGCAAAGGGCTGTGATATGATCAACTGGGGTAAAAAAGAGAAATCACCTGGAAAAGATTGGAAAGTCGGTAAGGGATTTGCTATGATACAGCAAGGTTCTGGATTACCAGGACTGGATCATGCAAATGCATGGGCCAAAATCATGACAGACGGATCTGTTAAACTGTTCAGTGGTGGTGCAGATTTGGGTACTGGTCTTGATATGGTATGTGCAAAAGTTGTCTGTGAGAACTTGAAGGTACCAATGGAAAGATTCAGCATCACAAGTGGTGATACTGATTCATGTACATTTGATACCGGATCATATGCTTCAAGTGGTACTTACTTCAGTGGTAATGCAGCACGTCTTGCAGCAGAAGACCTAGTTAAGGCTGTTATTAAAGAAGCAGCTTATCAGATGAAAGAAGATGAGAAAGATCTCTATCTTGATTATCCTGGTAAGGTAGTTTCTAAAAAGACCAAGAAAGAACTCTCTTATGCTACAATGGCACATGATGCTCTAACAGGAACAGGTAATGGTCAAATTATGGGTAAGGGCTCCTTCACTACAATGACAAACTCCATTCCTTATGGTGCTCATTTTGCACAAGTTGCAGTGAATGAGAAGACAGGTCAGGTTAAAGTTCAGAAGTTCTATGCATTGCAAGATGCTGGTACTCCAATCAATCCTGCACAAGCTGAGTGTCAGATGTACGGAGCAGCTCTCAAATCAATTGGACATTCATTGTATGAAGGCCTGATATATGATAAAGATGGTAGAACAATTAATCCTAGCTTGCAGAAATATGGTGTTCCAATGATCAATGAAATGCCAGAAGATTTCAAAGCAGTATTGATTGATGTAGATGATGAAGCTGGACCTTATGGAGCAAAATCTATAAGTGAGATTGCTACCAACGGTGCAGCACCTGCTTTAGCAATAGCTATTCATGATGCATGCGGCGTTTGGATGAGAGAATGGCCTTTCACACCGGAGAAAATTTTGAAGGAATTAGGCACTTTAAAATAATTGCAACATTTTGCAACAAAAATAATAGACAATGATGGACTTACGTGCTATAGTGAGTCCATCAACTAGTTCAACCACTCGGAGGAAATTTTAACGATGGAAAAGAAAAAAAAAGATAAAGCTTATATTAAGCAGATGATCAGCGAATTATCAAAATTAGACACTAAAAACATGTATCTAAATGATTTTTACCATACTTGGAAAGAAAGTGACGATGAAATCGAAGCTGTATTCCATGTAGCAGAAATCTTACGTGGATTACGTGAAAACAACATTTCTACTAAAGTATTCGATAGTGGTCTTGCTATTTCAGTATTCCGTGATAACTCTACAAGAACAAGATTCTCTTTCTCAAGTGCTTGTAACCTTTTAGGTTTGGAAGTTCAGGACTTAGATGAAAAGAAGAGTCAGATTGCACATGGTGAGACTGTTCGTGAAACAGCTAACATGATCAGCTTCATGGCTGACATCATTGGTATCAGAGACGATATGTATATTGGTAAAGGTCATACTTACCAGAAGACAGTTTCTGAAGCAGTACAGGAAGGTTTCAGAGATGGCGTTCTAGAACAGAGACCAACAATTGTTAACCTACAATGTGATATTGATCACCCAACTCAGACAATGGCTGATATGTTACACGTAATCAATGAATTTGGTGGTGTTGAAAATCTTAAGGGCAAAAAAGTTGCAATGACATGGGCTTACAGTCCTTCATACGGCAAACCTTTATCTGTACCTCAAGGTGTTATCGGTTTGTTCACAAGATTTGGTATGGACGTTGTTCTAGCTCATCCAGAAGGTTACGATGTAATGCCTGAAGTTGAAGAAGTTGCTAACGACAATGCTAAAAAATATGGTGGTTCATTCAAGAAAGTTAACTCAATGGATGAAGCTTTCAAAGATGCAGATATCGTATATCCAAAATCATGGGCTCCTTTCTCAATCATGGAAGAAAGAACTCAATTAGTAAGTGATGGTAAACTTGATGAACTAGATGCTCTAGAACAGAAATGTCTTGCTACAAACGCTAAATTTAAAGATTGGACTTGTACTGAAGAAAAAATGGCTACAACTAATGACGGTAAGGCATTGTACCTACACTGTCTACCAGCTGATATCACAGGTGTATCTTGTGAAGAAGGTGAAGTTGAAGCTTCTGTATTCGATCGTTACATGGTTCCTCTATACAAACAAGCTAGCTACAAACCTTATGTAATTGCTGCTATGATCATGCTAGAGAAGTTCGAAAACCCTAGTGCTAAATTAGAAGAATTACTAGAAGCTGCTACAAAGAGAATTAAATAATTTAATTTATCTTTAAAGCCTTATGGTCTTAATAAAAAACCAGTGATCTTAATTGATTGCTGGTTTTTTGATGTCGCAATGTTTTACTAAAATTCAAATTGATAGTATATTTGAATCACGATATGGAATTGGAATTTTTGAAAATAGTGCAGCTATAAGGACAGTAAATTGAAAAAACTTGAGCTTTTGATTTTAATATTTATAATTAGCTTTACAGCAATACTCACGTCCTGTGAATTATTTATGAGTGAGCCTGAAGGTAGAATCATAATGATCAGCATTGGACTCGATTATAAATATCCATCAAATTCATCAGATTCATCAAAAAGCAAAACTTCTTATAATGGATTGAATGGTACTCTCAATGATGTAAGAAGGGCAGGCGCTGCTATGCAAGCTCTATCAGAAGAAAGTGGTAAGGACTTTTATTGGATACCTCTGTTTCAACACGATAATGTATACGATGATGTAAAAAGTTCTTCAATAAAAGACAATTTTGCATCAATTGAAAATTTTGAAAATGTCATCACTTATCTAAATGATAATTCATCTGAATCAACTGAACCTTTAATAATAACAGATCCAAAGGACTTCTCTCTAAATGAGTATCTAGCAGATTATGAAGACGATGGCACAAAAGCTCATGATATTGAATTGAACAGCAATGACATCCTCATCATCTATTATTCAGGTCATGGAGTAACTTCAAATGGGGACCTGTATATGATGAGCAATTCTTCTTCAACAGCTGTCGATTATTCATTAGACAGTTTTAAGTCATCAATAGAGGACCTAAAAAGCAAGACTCTTGTTGTTTTGGATTC
>JALNVT010000262.1 GCA_023231265.1 Sphaerochaetaceae bacterium | reverse complement strand
TAGAAATCTTTCAAACAGATATAAAACTTAACGAAAGGAAAAACATATCTCATATCTGACATTCATTATATTATTACAAAAGATTGATTGATGTGTGTGGATAATATGTAAAAATCATGTAGTTTTTGTGTTGCAGCTTTTATTTTAAATAAAAAAATAGATTCTCCATTGCAGAGAATCTACCTTGCCCAAAAGCAATTAGTTTGTTTTTTCTATATCTTCTTTCCAGAAATGAGAATTCCTAAAAGAGTATATCATTTTGCAGTGTGAGACATCAGGATAATTATCACTTACTTGCAACAATCTTTGAGACGATTTTGATTCAATCGATAACAAATATTATATTCAATGATGAACCACATACATGATTATTGCTTATTTCTGTGAAATCTGTGTGAAAAACCGACAAGAAATATTAACTTTTTTTTCTGCTTTTGGAATTCTTTTTGAGTCTTGCATAATGTTCAATCAATTCAGTTTTTGCATCATCAATCTTACCATTTTCAAGTGCTCGTATAATTGGTGAGTGATAAACAAGTGATTCCATTTTGGTGGTGCTCTGGATTTCTTTCAATCTTTTGGTATTGATGGGAATCAAAAGAGAATCCCAGATATCGAGCATCTTGCTGTTATCAGCTGCTTCAACAAATGCTCTGTGGAAATGAATATCATATATTGCATAGGATGAATAATCACCGCTGTCCAAAGAATCTGCCATCTCTCTCAGAATATGATTCAACTTCTCTGCAAGAGCTTTCATATCAAAACCACCCTTGTTGAAGCATACAAGTTCAAGCATTCTTCTGACTTCATACATCTCATCAATCTCAGTATCAGTGAAGGCTCTAACACTCACTCCAACATTTGGTATCAACTCAAGATAACCACTTGTTGCAAGACACTGAATTGCCTCTCTAACAGGTGCCTGACTTATATTCAGCTTTTTAGCAATTGGTATTATCTTCAATCTATCCCCAGGTTTCAATTTCCCTGACATGATCTCATTCATCAATATTTCTTGAACCTGGTCCTTGAGTGACTTATTGTTATATTTGTTATTCATAATTCCCCTGTAACTTGACTATATTATCGTTAAAACTTTTGGTCAATAAAGTTAAGTCGCATGTATTTTCCTTCAATTTCAAAAAACCAACTTTAAAGTTAATTAAATGCATTCTTTCAATATGTTCTTCAGATTTCTGCAGAAGCAATGAGCAAATACAGCTTTTGAAAAGTTTGAGGACCAATATATCATAATTATGACAAAATAAAGTGGACCTATCATAAAAATAGATCCACTGTATGTCATATTATTTTTGAGAAATACTTATTATTCAATCCAAGTTACAATTTCATCCATGCTCTGTCTTGATTTTGGTCTCTCAGGGTTAGCTGCTCTGTATCCAAATGCAACTGCATATGCCAAAGAATATTGATTTTTATCAAATCCAAATTCTTTATCTAGAATCTCATCCATCTCAACACGGTTGAAACCTTCCATAGGACAGCTGTCAATCTTAAGCATAGCTGCAGTGGTCATCATGTTAGCAAGAGGGATATAAGCCTGACGCATTGACCAGTCTATAACGCCTTCAGGATATTTTGTCATACCAAAATCTACATCTTGGAATTTAGTGAAGAATGCACTCTGCTGTTGTGCATATTCTTCTGGAATGTGGTGCACGTCTGTCATTATATGATTTAAATATTCGGTTCCTGGACTCATATCTGATTTCTTTCTTGACAATGCAAATACAAGATGACTTGCTGTTTGCCATTTACCATCTCCACCCCAGAAAGCTTTTGAGAATTTTTCTCTTTTGCTCATATCTTGCACCACTACAAAATGCCATGGTTCATAACCAAAAGAGGAAGGAGATAATCTAGCTGCTTCCAATATAGTATCGAAATCTTCAGCACTGATTTTTTTATCTTTGTTGAATAATTTGCATGCAAATCTATAATTGAAAGCATCTAGTATTTCTTTTCGTTTCATATTGTTTTCTCCAGAAGAAAAATAATTTCTGTAATTTTTAATCTTATTTTTTTGTTATCTTTATGCAACAAAGATATGATAAATTAAAACATTAGTCAATACTTAGGTGTACAAATATTGTATAACCAAATTAAAAAACAATCCTATGATATTGAAGCGAAAAAGACCTCTCTGAGAAAAATCCCACAGAGGTCACAAAAAACAGATTTATATTTTATACAGAAGTCCTATTTTGCAAACAGATGTTCTTCAATGAATTTCCAAACATCCATGTATTCTTTTGATTTTTTGACCTCTTCAAAACCATCTTTCTCCATCTTATCCACTATTTTATCCATTTTAGATGTAAATCTGTTGTTCTCTTCAAACACCTTAACAATGTCCCATCTTGTTGGAGATGTATCACTTGTCAGATAGTCATCATAGCCAAACTTCTTCAGGTAATATACAAATTCTAAATTCTCTATAGGATGCTTTGAACCACAGAAATAATCCCAATCCCAAAGTGCATCATTATCATTGATGTGAACATAATATGGAATTTTGACTGATTGAAGCAAAGATAACTCTTCAGCAGGATTTGTATTGCCGTATGTTGCATGACCATAATCTAGAGTGACACCAAGTCCTGGCTTATCAATTTCCTTTATCAAAAGAGCTGTCTTTGATGCATTGTTCAAGAAACAGGTTCCTCTTATCTCACTTGGTTTGAACTCAATGAACAGTGTGATATTTGGTTTGTATTCAGCAGCAGCGGAAAAAGTTTCCCTTAAATATTTCCAACTCTCTTCATTATCTGCTTGAAAAGCAAATTCATATCCATCGCCTAAAGGACATACTGTGACCTTATCTGCACCAACTGCTTCTGCAAAATCCTTTCCATCTTTGATGAACTGCACTGCTTTTGCTCTGACCTCTGGATCTGAACTTGTAAGTCCTCCATTTACGAACTCTCTTTCTTTCTTGACGTTTACATTGATAGCAGATATTCCCAGATTGTACTTAGCCATCAAGGCTTTTGTTTCCTCGACATCATTGACTTCATAAGGAAATACACATTCCAATGCCTCTATTCCTTTGATCTTGCTGGCAAGTTCAAACTTCTGTGCGAGAGTCTTTGACTCATTGTACTGATTGAATCTATCAGTAGATGCTCCTAAAAATGATGAAATAACTGAAAATTTTATGTTCTATCTCCTTTCTTTGTTATATCCGTTATATAATTCAATCCAAACTTATAGTCTCTCACTAAATTATCTTTGCTGCTTGATATTTCAAGATCATAAGATCCTCTGTATCCACTTTCATTTAGATTATTTAACAATGTTTCAAAATCTATATTTGC
>JALNVT010000261.1 GCA_023231265.1 Sphaerochaetaceae bacterium | reverse complement strand
TGAAAAGGCAAATGTAGATATGTGATATTTCATGTATGAAGAATTAACAGGAGACAGTCCACCTGTTGCCAATCCGAATTTCAATGATCCGTTAAGTAGGTTATTTTTTTGAGATATTATGTTGTAAATAATTGTATCATATATTTCAGTGCTATCATCGACTGAAATAGATACATGATTATCAAAATTTGTTCCCAAGATGTCATCGAAAAGAACACTCAATTCAAAATTGGTATGAGCCCAACTGTAGTTTGAGGAATCATTTGACAGTCCAAAGTTTGCATCAACATTCAAACTTATTTGAGATTCAGAATCTTCCCAGTCTCTTACATATAGATATAAAATTCCATCGTTCACATCATCACCATCATCATAAGGTGTGAAGCTGTAGGATGTTGTTGATATAGAGTTAATTTTATTGAAGCCTTCAATTTCTAAATCCAATTGTTTCATAACAGTGTCTGTTAAAGTTTTGCCAACAAATTTATCAAAAACTCTAACCAATGATAGATTCTCATTGCTTCCTGATACGTCTACAACTTTAACTTCTTTTACAATAGGGTCGGGACGTTTTAAATAACTTCCTTCAATTTCATAAGGAGTTAGATCCCTTGTTCTGGCTATTCGTTTCTTTAAGGCAATCAACTCATCTTTGTGAGCTCTGAATTCATCATAACCACGCTGAAGAATTTCCTCTTTCTTATCCATATCGAGAACAGAAAAATCGTATACAACAGGACGCAGCAGAACGTCACATCTGCTTTCTGCATCTATGTTTCCTGTGAAAGTCACCAAGTTTATTACCTGATTCAGTGCTCCAGTTAGAGTTGAATACTCACCTTCTTTCTTGAGATTGTCACTTGATACATCAATTCCAATTATGATATCAGCTCCCCATCTCTCAGCCACATCAATTGGAAAGTTGTTGTTCATTCCACCATCCATGGTATATCTTCCATCAAGCAATACATATGGAGGAAAAACCAGCGGAAGTGACATACTTGCTCTCATTGCATCTTGAACAAGACCTGAATCTATAACTATCAGCTCATTATTTGTTGCATTTGTAGCAACTGCTTTGAAGGGAATCTCAAGATCCTTAAAATCTAATGGTTTTGATTCTTTGATCAATGTCTTTGAAAAGAACTCCTGTATCTCTTGATCTCCAATCAAACCTGGAACATCACCAATACCATTTTTATTGAAACCTATTGTGAAGTTGGATTCAATATTATTTTCAAAGACATATGGAGTATCTGGATAAGAGGAAGATGTTGAGGTGTACAGCATTGATGCTAAATCATTTGTGCGTAACAGATAAAGTAGTTCATCAGCGCTGTAACCTGCAGCTAAATAACCGCCTACCAATGCGCCTATACTTGTTCCACAGATAAAATCAATAGGAATTCCAAGCTCTTGGATTTCCTGAATAGCGGCGACTTGGGCAAATCCTTTTGCCCCTCCGCCGGATAGAACAAGAGCAACCTTAGGATAGGCTGCGAAAATTGAAGTTATCGATAGAATCGACACTGCAAGCATGGTAGTCAGTTTTTTTTTCATATTTACCCTAAAAGGCAGCCTACTATTTTTTGATTTCCATTGTAAAATGAATTAAAGTCCATCTCTTTTTTACCTGTCAATTGAAGTGTTTTAACAATTAAAAGTTCATCACCACAGGCAATGACCAATCCTTGTTTCTTTCTTTTCTCAATTACAGTACCAGGTTTTATGCTCTCATCCCTTTTCTCATGGGTCAAAGGTGCAACACCGGTAATAAATAGAACTTTACCATCATAAATGGTGGTTGCTTTAGGCCATGGATAATAGGCCCTTATTTTGCAATGAATACTTTCAGCACTTTGATTGAAATCTAAAAGTGATTCATCTTTACTTAGCATCTCTGTATAGCTCACTTCCCCCTCTTGAGGATGAGATATAAGAGAACCTTCATTCAATTTTCTAAACGTATCTAATGCAAGTGGTGCCGCTATTTGAGCTATTCTTTCAGTCAGGCTTTCAGTTGTCTCATTTCCATCTAAATCAACATCAACTGTTGAGCAGACATCACCTTCATCAACTCCTTTGCTTAACTTTTGAATGGTTATAGCAGTAGAAGAAAGACCATTCAGTATTGCATACTGAATGGGGGAGCTACCTCTAAATTGCGGAAGCCTTGATGGATGAATATTATAGCAGCCTTTCTCAAACATTGATAAAAAGCGTGGACCAAATATCTTACCATAGGCAAAACAAACCAAAACATCACAGTTATAAGATGCAACTTCTTTAAGTACATCACCTCTAAGTCTCTCTGGCTGAAGATATGAAAGACCTAAGTCAGCTGCTTCCCTCTTAACAGGAGAAGCTACCAACTTTTTAGATCGTCCTTGTGGTGCATCAGGGTTTGTCAGCACAAGTCCAATTTCAAATTCTTCATTTAGAGCTTTAAGTGTAGGTACAGCTATTTCAGGTGTTCCTGCAAATAATATTCTCACTTAATTGAACCTTTCTTCAAATGATTTTTCTTTGTATAAGCCTTAATCATTTTTTCTCTTTCTTTTTCATCCAAACGGTCTATGAATACAACACCATTCAAATGATCATTTTCATGCTGAATAGCTCTAGCTAGAAGAGCATCTGCTTTCAATTTGAAAGTCTTACCATTCATATCCTGTGCTTGAACAGTTACCTGAGCAGGTCTTTCTATATCGTGGTAAACACCAGGAATAGATAAACAGCCTTCTTCTAAGGCAACATTTTCCATTGATGTTTCAACTATTTCTGGGTTAATAAATTCTCTTCGTACGCCATCATGATCATCCACTACGAACAATCTCATATCTATACCTACTTGAGGGGCCGCAAGGCCTACGCCATCTGCTTCATCCATTGTTTCAAACATTGCATCTACAAGCAATTTTAAAGAAGAATCAAATGTTACTACTTTTTTACATTTTACTGTGAGAATTTCTTCTCCAATTGTATATATATCTAACATATGCCCATGTTATCTTTTAACTTTTAAATGGTCAATATTTAGAGTTGATGAGATGTCATTTTTTGTAAGTTAAACTGTCATATGTCTATATCAAAATGTACATTTCTGATCTCTGGATATATAAAAAGAATGATTTATATACTTAAGAAGAACAACTTTAGCAGCAAAAAAAAGAACTTCTTCCATTCTGTATGCTTGATAATATCTTGTAATTAAGAAGAATCAATTACTTTATTGATGCATTGTATGGACTAAAGTTCATCAAAAACCATCAAATTATTTTCTATTATTCCAACAAATTTTGATTTTATACTTAAACCTGAATCCGTATAGATTAAAAGCTAAACATATTAACAAATGTTTAGTGAAATCTATAGAATGAATCTACCCGTTGCAAGCACCGGGGAGATTCATTATTTTTCAAAGTAC
>JALNVT010000260.1 GCA_023231265.1 Sphaerochaetaceae bacterium | reverse complement strand
CAACTTCTCAATCAAGCACAAGAGAGCTTCAAGGAGATTCTTGGTCACGATATTGATAGTGGAATTCTTTCTGGTTCAAGGAAGAACTTCGATAAGAAGTATCTATTTGCAACTATGAATATGATGGCTAAAAAGAAGATTCAATCTCGCTTTCGCCCTGATGCTTTTGATTATATCATAATAGATGAGGCTCATAGATCTGCAGCAAAATGCTATCAATCAATTCTTGATTATTTCAATCCAAAATTTCTTTTTGGTATGACAGCAACTCCAAACAGAACAGATGCAAAAGATGTGTTATCTATGTTTGATTACAACATAGCTTTAAGAATAAGTTTGCAGATGGCAATGAAACAAGATCTGCTGTGTCCTTTTCATTATTTTGGGATTTCTGAAATATATGTTGATGGTAAATTGCTAGATGACAATGCAGCCATAAATCATTTAGATGATGATGAAAGAGTAAATAATATAATAGAGAAGATGGAATACTATGGGTCTTCTGGTGATAGGGTTAAAGGTCTTGTTTTCTGCAGTCGTGTCGATGAGGCAAAAAAGCTTTCAGAAAAATTCAACAGCAGAGGATACCGAACTGTAGCCCTGAGTGGTGAAAATTCTGATGAATCTAGATCACGAGCTATATCCAAACTTGAAGAGGATGATGATAGAAAGCCTCAATTGGATTATATATTTACTGTTGATGTGTTCAATGAAGGTGTTGATATTCCATCAGTAAATCAAATTATTTTATTGCGTCCAACACAGAGTGCAATTATCTTTGTTCAACAGTTAGGTAGAGGACTAAGAAAGTTTTACAACAAAGAATTCGTGGTTGTTTTAGATTTTATTGGGAATTATGAAGTCAATTATAACATTCCAATTGCTCTTTATGGTGATAGGACATGCAATAAAGAGGTGATAAGAAAAACAGTCACTGATGGATCTAGATTCCTCCCTGGTTCATCTACTATTTATTTTGATGATGTATCAAAACAGCAGATCTATAAAGCTATAGATAAAGGTAAGATTGGTGGTAAGAAAGATATAAAAGATGCTTACAGTGCACTTAAAAGAGAGATCAATAAAGTTCCCTCATTCAATGAATTCAAACGCAGCAGCAGAGTTGAGATGAATAAGGTTTTTGAAGAATATGGTTCTTATTATACTTTGGTAAAAGCCTGTGAGAAAAAGGATTTCTCTTATCAGTTAGATGAAAAACAATTGATGGCTCTTGATTATATTTCAAAAAGAGTTGGAATGGGTAAAAATTACAATACAATCGCTCTTTTGAATTATTTGGTAAATGATACAGATTTCCCTCCTATCAATGAAAACACTCTTGAAACATGTTTCAAGATTTTGAGTCATAACTTCAGTACTATAGCAAAGTCAAAGAATTCTATTATTAAGCACAATGCCTGCATTTTGGTTGATAAAAGAGATGAAAAAATTGTAGGAAGCAAACAATTAAATGGATATCTTCAATCACCAGATTTTGTGACTGCAATTAATGAAATAATTGAATTCGCAGATGATAGATTCAAAACTAAATATCAGAATTCATATTACAAGAGCAATATGAAGCTCTTTGAGACATATTCTTACTGTGAGGTTTGTGAGATGCTGAACTGGGATAAGGATGAATCTGCAACAATAAATGGCTACAAGTATGATAAGAAGACAAATACGCTTCCTGTGTTTATAAACTATGATAAGAATGGTACTGCAATAAATTATGATGATAAGTTTTTGAATGAAGATACTTTACAAGCTCATTCCAAAAAAAAGAGAAAAACTGGAATGGGAAATCCTGATTGGGAACATATCTATCTAAGTGATAAATATAATACTGATATATACTTATTTGTAAGAAAAAGTAAAGAAATTTCAAATGCAAAGAATTTTTTCTTTTTGGGGAAGATGAGACCAATTGGCACGGCCAAGGGTGAAAAGATAGATGGAGAAGATGTTTTTAAAATAATTTATAAATTGAAAACTCCAGTTAGAAAAGATCTTTACGAATATTTTACAATGGCTGATTGATTTCTAAAAAGACATATTTGTTTATGGTTTATGGCTAATATATATTTTCACAAATTATGTAATAATTGTAAAAATATATTTGATATTTCCATCTTATACATATATTTTTCAATAATTTCTTGCATTATTGTTATATCGCGTTTATCCTTATAAACAAAGTTAATTATTATGGAGAAAATTGATGAAAAAGAAATTAATTATTGGACTTATGATTACAACAGCGTTGGCACTTACAAGTTGTGCAACAACTAAGGCTCAACCAGCACCACAGCAAGTAAAAGAAGTGGTTAAAGATGATTCTGTTCCTTCTTGGTTCTACAACACTCCTATTGCTGAAGATGTTCATTATGCAACTGGTACTGCAAAAGCTGTTAATAGACAAACAGCTATCAAAATAGCAGAGATGGCTGCAAGAAATCAAATGGCAGAATGGATTGAGACCAATGTTAAAGAAGTAATGACAAATTATGTAAATGATGCCGGCGAAGGTGATAATAGACAGAATTTAGATGCATTCGAATCTATCAGTGTTCAAGTTGCTACAGCTTCTTTAAAAGGTGTTACAAGAGAGAAGTTTGAATTTGACGATGATGGAAATGTTTATGTTTTGATGAGCATTCCACTAGCAAGTGTAGAATCTGCATTTGAACCTGCTTCAGCTGCTGTAGCTGAAAAGTTCAGTCAAAATGATGCTGCTGCTGAAGCTAATGCTAAAATGCAGAGTGCTTTTGAAGAATTATTGAATGGAAATCTATAATTTGTGAATGATAAAAAACTTTATGCAGTTTTACTTGTTGTTCTAATTATTTTCTTCACTGGTTGTAAAACTACCAGTGAGGAGAAGATGAGTGAACCTGCAGGAGATATAAATTTAATTCTACAAGAGATCTCAGCTTATCCAAATGATGTATATGCTGGGATTTCTGGCATTTATTCAAATCAAGAAAAAATGATGGGAGCAGCTCTTATGGATGCTGCAAAAAAGGTTTTGATTCATGATCTGGTGATTCAAAAAACTCAAACTTATGGTGAGTCAAATACTAGATATTCCATTATTGAGGATGATAATCATATAACGTATACAGATTCTCAACTTGTTTCTATAGTAAAATCTTTAGATGTAATAGATATTATTTTTGATGAAAATCTTGGTTGTGTGGTTATAGCTAAAGCACAACAAGATGATGATGATTTTATACAACTTGAAATGAATGATGGTGTTCCAAAATGGGTAACAGATGAAATATCTATTCCATCATATATTGTTGGTATTGGAACGGCTAATTCTCACTCTACTGTTAAGAGTTCAATTGAAGCTGCCGATTACAGTGCTGTAGATGAACTCTTTTCTAAAGTAAGTGATGTTGATGGTTATGCAATTTCAAATCAAGTT
>JALNVT010000259.1 GCA_023231265.1 Sphaerochaetaceae bacterium | reverse complement strand
CTTCTTTTATCGGGTATGCGCGTAAAAGTTGCTCTAAGATTTGAAGACTTTACCGGTATCTTCCTCTATCATTGTCACAATCTGGAGCACGAGGACATGGGCATGATGCGCAATTATGAGGTTATTGAGTAGTTGTTCTCTATAAAAAAGCAAATTGAGTATTGAGTAATAAGTGTGATGTGAGAGAAGAGATGTAGGATACAGAAAATGCTTGCAAGGTCTGTAGAAAAACAAGATTTTACTTCTTCATAGTTTTATGTTTTACTTTTAAGTCTATTCAGAAAACATTTATTGTAAAACTGTTTTAATTGGTGATTGCTTAGTTTTGTGTAGCGTAGGATAGAAATAAAACAGGAGTAAAGTTGCAAATCAATCCGTGATGTATAGATATCAATAAATGATATAAATCATTCATCAAATTATGTAACTTATTAAATAGCTCATAGATGTATTTTTGAAGTAGTGATAATTGAATGTTTTAATAAACTAAGCATGTAATCATCTTTTATTCAGTATAAACATAAACCATTAAATAAAAGAAAATGAAAAAAGTAAAAGTAGCCATCAATGGATATGGTGTAATTGGAAAACGGGTAGCGGACGCTGTTGCTTTACAGGATGATATGGAGTTGGTAGGGGTTTGCGATATTATAACCGACTGGCGGATAAAAATAGCAATCAATAATGGATACCCGGTTTTTGCATTTAATGATGATTTCAGAAAGCAGATGACAGAGGCAGGGATTCAGGTGCAGGGCACACTTTCCGACCTGATAAAAAAGGCAGACATTATTGTGGATTGTACGCCAAAGAAAATAGCTGCTCAAAATATTGAGAAATACCGAGAAGCCGAGTTAAAATTCATTCTTCAGGGAGGAGAAAAGCACGAAACCACTGGACACTCTTTTAGTGCTGAAAACAATTATGAATCAGCATTGGGACTATCGTCTACGAGAGTAGTTTCATGTAATACCACCTCAATTTTACGTACGCTTACCGCACTGAAGAAGGCAGGACTCTTAAAGAAAGCAAGAGGAACACTACTTCGCCGGGCAACCGATCCTTGGGAAAGCCACTTGAACGGAATCATGAACACCCTTGTGCCTGAACGGGAAATACCCAGCCACCAAGGACCCGATGCACTGACTGTAGATCCTGAACTAGATGTAATAACCGTTGCCGTAAAGGTACCGCAAACACTCAGCCATCTGCATTACTGGAATGTACAGCTCACTAGAGAAGCAAGTAAAAAAGAGGTGTTGGATGCTTTCGGAAGTTCTACTCGTCTTGCACTAATCAATTATGATGATGGTCTTTCGGCCAATAACGTTATCAAAGAACTAATGTTGGCGTTGAACAGACCTTACGGAGATATGTATGAAGTAGCTCTGTGGCAGGACGTGTTGAAGGTTCAAGGGGATGAATTGTTTTACGCCTATGTAGTAGATAACCAAGCCATCGTTATCCCGGAAACTATAGATGCCATCAGAGCATTGACAGAGATAGAAAAAGATTCCCGAGAGTCTATCGCAAAAACTAACAAAAGCCTGGGTATACGACAGAGATTTTAGTATAAAGGCCTCCTCCCCTCACATTGGAGGGGAAGTTAACGAGGTGTAGTATGAATTATTTTAATATTAATTGTATTTATTATGAAGAAGATTATTTCGATCGTTTTAGTTATTATGGGTTCGCTTATTCTGCTATATGCCAAGAATATAAAACCCGTGAAATTGCAGAACAATGGAGTGAAGGAGATTTCTGTGAATCAGCTTCATCAAATGATAAAAGAAAAAGATTTTATACTTGTGAATGTACATGTTCCTTATGAAGGAGAAATTCCTCAAACAGATAAGTTTATTCCGTATAATAAAATTGGTGAGCATTTGAATGAATTGCCAGCTAAAAATAAGAAAATTGTGTTGTATTGTCGCAGTGATAATATGAGTACAATTGCCGCAGAAACTCTTACTAAAGCAGGATATTCAAATCTTTATAATTTGAAGGGAGGGATGAGAGCTTGGAAAGCATCGGGATATCAATTAATACAAACCCAACCTTGTATTGAATAAATAGTGATGTATAGTTGTTGGCATGCAGAGAAGAAAGGTAGCTGAATAGTTCGACAAGAAATATCTCGAATACTGGCGTTAGTTTACAGCGCTATACAACTGAAATAAGAACTATTTTTAGAAATATATGTTTTTGATAAATAGAAGCAGACAATCTTGAACATTTACTTTATAATTATAATAAACTAAAATAATGAAAGACAAAAATAAACCAAATCAACATCATAATCACAAAAATGATAATGTTGAGCACAGTAATCACAACAAAGCGAACTCACCTAAAAATAAATCTAAAAATGAGAGTTCTCAGCATAAAGATCATGACAGTCATGACCACACAGATCATCATAGAATGATGATAAAAGACTTCAAGCTTCGTTTTTGGATTTCTCTCATTTTCACTCTCCCTATATTGGCGCTCTCGCCAATGGTTCAAGATTTATTTGGTTTCGAATTTTCATTTCTCGGAGAAACAGATAAATACATTCTTTTTGGACTTTCCACTATTGTTTTCTTTTATGGCGGTTGGCCTTTTCTCAAAGGTATTGTTGATGAGCTAAAGAAAAAACAACCCGGCATGATGACACTTATTGCTGTTGCAATTACAGTGGCTTGGGGTTATAGTACTGCTACAACTTTTGGGTTGGAAGGGTCATCCTTCTTCTGGGAACTGGCAACGCTGGTTGATATTATGTTGTTAGGTCACTGGATAGAGATGAAATCAGTATTGGGTGCATCACGTTCACTGGAAGAGTTGGTGAAGCTAATGCCTTCTGAAGCTCATCTTCTTAAAAATGGTAACACTGTTGATGTTAAGCTAGATGAACTAAAAGAAGGCGACCTTGTGCTTGTTCTTCCTGGCGAAAAAATACCTGTAGATGGTATAATCACAGATGGACAGAGCAATGTAAATGAATCGATGGTTACGGGTGAAGCCAAACCGGTAAAAAAAGAGAAAAATAGCAAGGTTATTGGTGGTACTATCAATGGTAACGGCTCACTCACTGTTAAGGTAGAACAGGTGGGAGAGAACGCCTATCTTAACAAAGTAATAACAATGGTGCGTGACGCGCAAAGCGTGAAATCGAAAACCCAAAACTTGGCTGATAGAATTGCATTCTGGCTTACAATTATTGCTCTATCAGTTGGGTTTATTACACTTGCTACGTGGCTTCTTTTAGGTAAAGAATTCAGTTTTGCTATGGAGCGTATGGCCACTGTAATGGTTATAGCTTGTCCCCATGCCTTAGGACTTGCAGTGCCCTTGGTAGTTGCCATATCCACTTCTATTTCCGCACAACGAGGGTTGCTTATACGTAACCGAACCGCTTTTGAGAATTCTCGAAAAATAACAATGATGGTTTTT
>JALNVT010000258.1 GCA_023231265.1 Sphaerochaetaceae bacterium | reverse complement strand
ATTTTATTTGGAGAGCGAAATATAATCTTCAAGATGAAAGATTATTGGAAGGTGTGGAAGTTGAACTTTCCTGAAAATGAGAAGGAAATTAAGAAAATCCAAAAAGCACAGAATCTAAAAGCTTACCACAAAGCTGTTGATTCTATTTTGCATTGATTCATCACAAATTCTTCGTCTTATACATAACAATCCACATGCTGGAGTGAACCTTGCAGGTGGATGTTATTTTTTTATACCAATCAGTGGGTATATAAGAACTGTGTGAACATTGTAATTTAGTTATCATCAGTAACCAACTTCATCTCTTCATATTTCATGAATTACTTCTTAATTGAATCAAATTAAGGAATAAATGTATAAAAAATGTTAAGAAATGTTAACATATTGCAGATTATATTTACTTATAATAAATAAGATGCTACCTTAAATTATCATTAAATTTTAAGGAGAGAAGAATTTATGAAGAAAGTAACTTTATTGATGGTTCTTTTGATGAGTACCACAGCACTGTTTGCTCAGGGATTGACTGAAATGCCTGAAGCTAAAACAATTACAGTTTTAGCTACAACCGATGTTCATTCCGATATTTGGGGATTTTCATATGAAAACGACACAGAAACAACAAATACCGGTTTGGCAAGAGCTTATACTTATATAAAGAGTGTGAGAGCTGAGAACCCAGGAAACGTTGTATTGGTAGATAATGGAGATACAATACAGGGTAACATTTTAACTGATGATATCTACAACAAAAAGGATGGTCCACATCCTGTAATACAGACAATGAACTATATGGGTTATGATTCAATGACTCTTGGTAACCATGAATACAATTTTGGAATTGACTTGATAAACAGAATCATAGCTCAAGCTAATTTCCCTATTCTTGCTGCCAATGTTCAATATGTTGATGGAACCCCTCTAGCTAATGCCTATACAATCATTGAAAGAAATGGAACAAGAATTGGTATCATTGGTATAACAAATCCAAATGCTCCAACTTGGGACGGTGAGAAAGTTGCTGCATTGAAGTTTGAAAGTGGTGCTGATACAGCAAGAGCAGTTGTTGATGAAATTAAAGATAAATGTGATGTATTGATCTGTGTTGCTCACCTAGGTGAGACAGCAGAGTTTGACCAAGATTTTGAAGGCGATGCTGGTGCAAAGATTGCAGAAGAATGTCCTGAATTGGATGTATTGATGTTGGGACACTTCCACAGTGATGTTCAGACAGAGGTCAACGGAGTCAAGATTCTTGAATGCAAAAAGAATGCAAGAACTGTTGCAAGATTTGATGTGAGCCTAAATTCAAGCAATGAAGTAACAGGTGTTGAAACAACTCTTGTTGATATGGCTGATTATGCACCTTCTGAAGAGATCAGAGGTCTTGCTGTAGTAGCAGAAGCTCATCAAGCAACCCGTGATTTCATCAAAGGTGGCGTGAAAGATGAGAATGGTGAGGTTCAGAGTGTGGCATTGGGTGTTGCAAGTGAGACCTTCCAACCTGAAAATGAAATGAAAGGATTACCTGAAGGTAAGCTCAGAGACACTGCTGTTATTGATTTGATCAATAAAGTTGAGTTGATGAACAGCGATGCTGATGTAGTAACTGCTGCTTTATTCAAAGATACAAGTGATCTACCTAAAGGTGATCTTAACTATGGTAACATCTTTGATATCTACAAGTTCGACAACACATTGTATACTGTTGAGATCACAGGTGCAGAGCTGAAGAACTACATGGAATGGGCTGTAAGAGGTCTTAATACTTTCCATGAAGGTGATTTAAATATCTCTTTCGACGAAGAATATCCAGGATATCTTTATGATATGTTCAGTGGTGTTGATTATGAAGTCAATGTTTCAAAACCAGTTGGAAGTAGAATAGAGAATGTCACATTCAAAGGCAAACCTTTGGATCCAAATCAAAAGTTGATTTTGGGTGTCAATAACTACAGATATTCAGGATTGAAAGCTGCAAACATCATCTCTGGAAAGAGAAAATGGGAGAGCTCAAATTCTATCAGAGATATGATTGTAAGTTATTTAGAAGAAGAGAAAGTCATCTCTCCTGAAGTAGATAATAACTGGAAATTGACAGGCTACAGCTGGGATGAAGATCTAAGAGCCAAAGCTTGTGAAATGGTAAACAACGGAACTTTACCAACTCCTTATAACAAGAGTTTGACAGCAGCTGATTTAATTCAGTAAGTTTTAATCAAACAGTCCCTCATATATTCAATTGAGTATGTGGGGGATTTTTATGTCTCGGTGACTAATAAACTACTTCATAATGAGTATGAGGACCATTGAATATTTTCTTCATCAGTCCTTTTTTTATTAAATCATTGATATCTCTATTAGAAGTGTCTTGGCTACAACTACAGATATTGGACCATTTTGCAGTGGTTATTTTTCCTGTCCAATCTCCTGTTATTTTATTGAGCATTTTGGATTGTCTTGCATTCAACTTTAAAGATTTAGCTCTTGTCATGTATTTTTCTTTAATAACAGTATTGTTTATTATAGCTGTTGTTTTATCAATTGTGTTATTCAAACATTTTAAATACCATTTAAGCCAATCAGTAATATCCAGACTGTCAGATGTTTGAACTCTGTTAAGTTCTTCATAATAACTTCTCTGCTCAATCTTTAATTCTGATGAAATTGAGTAAAAAGAGTAATTGTTGTTGCTATTTTGATAAAGTACAAAGTCTGATATAGCTCTAGCCAAACGGCCATTACCATCTTCAAAGGGATGAATTGTAGTAAACCACAAATGTGCTATTGCACTTTTGGTGAACTTTGAAAAATCTTGTTTTTTATTTATCCACTTTAAAAACATCTGCATCTCAGTATCAATTTTATTGAAATTTATGGCACTGAAGACTACCACCTCTTTTCCATACTCGCCTTTTACAACATCAACAGGACTTTGTCTAAATTGTCCTCTTAGTATCTGATGACCTCCGCTTGTTGATGTTGGAAACATCTTAGAGTGCCACCCAAGCAATCGAGATTCAGTCAATTCATCTGTATTGTTCAATGCATCAAGTGTTATATCAACGATTCCATCAATATGGGAAGTTGGTTGCCTTTTTACTTGTTCCTCAATATTCATTTTTCTGCATACAGATGAATATACTGAAATTTGATCTAAATTTTCACTTTCAATTTTCCATGATCTCTCTATTTCGTTTGTTATGGTTTGAGCTTGGTGCTTTTTTAAATAATCATCTTCAAAAGTACTCAATAATCCTTTGAGAAAACCCTCTTTATAAAAAACTTCATTTTCTAAAGTTGCAATCTCTTTTTCATTCCAATAAAACTTGGGCCATTTATCATTTTGCCAGATATACTCATTCATATTCTACATTATAGTTTTTTGGCATAAAGAAAACAAGTTATCTCCGCATTATCTGTAAGTATAAGCGGAGATAACTTGTTTCTACCTCCGCAT
>JALNVT010000257.1 GCA_023231265.1 Sphaerochaetaceae bacterium | reverse complement strand
TTAGCGGACCCTAGTAACATTGGCACAGACAATCTAGATATAGGAATGGATTTGGGAGTAGAATTTGCTTCTGGCTTCACTTCTGCAGTCGGTGTTTATGTTCCATTTGATAGTTTTACAAATATAGGTCAGTTTGGAAATCTAGATAATTATAAAATTCATGGTTCAGTTGGATGGACCTGGTAAAATACCTCCTTTTGTTAATTTGGTTGGTCAGAAATGGCCAGCCATTTTTTATCTAAAAAAGTGGGTGCCATTTTTCCTTGAAACTGGGTGCCACTCGGGTGCCATTCTTGACTTTTTAGTACTTTTTGAATAGATTGCATATTAGCAACAGACTATGCAAAAACGGCATTTTAATAAGTATTTGCATAACAGTGAAAAGCGATAAATATGGGGCTGTAGCACATTTAAACTTTTCGCAAAGTTTTAAAATATCTATTTGTTGTGTTAGTATTTAAAAGTAACTCCATGACGTTTATAATTTGTTGTTATCTTATATAGGGTGCCAAAATAGAGGCACCCAAAAGGATTGCACCCAGATGAACGGAACAAAACAAGTTAAAAATGTCTATCTACGGAATGGACGAAAAACGTATTATTTTAGGTATACAGACGCTAATGGTGTCCGCTGCCAACGTAATACAAATTCAACTAAAAAGAAAGAAGCTTTAATCATTGCCAATCAGATTATTGGTAATGAAGATTCTTATTTAAGTCCTCGGCTTACTCTTTCCAATATGATTGCACAGTATGAAAATTTAGAAACTAATCCAAGACGAAGAATGGCATTGACTGATGGTTCAGCCTATAGTGATAGCTATGGCTCGCTTCAGACACGTTATGCTAAGTATTTGGATGATTTACTGTCTAAAAAAATGCCTTCTCTCTTATCGAGACAAATTAATTCAATCAGACGAGCCGACCTTCATAAAATAAAGGAAATTATAGTAAAAGAAAAAGGGCATTGCCGTACTGCGCAGTTAATGTATGAGCAATTACGAAGAATGTTTAATCAAGCTCTATCTGATGGTATTTTGGAAAAGAATATAACAGATGGAGAGCGGGGTATTTCGTATAAAAGAAATAATCGAAAAGCTGTTGCTCCAGAAGTCTTAGCTGAAATCATAGATCATAAAGACTGGTTTGATGATGACAAATCATGGGCTTTCTTTACCGTATTGGCAACTACCGGATTAAGGTTAAGTGAAGCTCTTGGAATAACTCCTTCAAGAATTAACAACGGGGTTCTTACGGTTGATAGACAACTTCAATATATGCCTGGAAAGAAAACGACATTTATTCCTCCCAAGTGTGGTATTACTCGTGTTATACCTCTTTCAAAAATAACTATATCTGCTCTCGAAGTTGTTTTGCTTAAGAAACGAAAAAATCAGCCTGTTTTTACAATTATTAGAAGTAATATTAATCCAATGTTTAAAACAATACGAACTTTAGCATCTGAAGTATTTCCTCAATATAAAGACTCTATCATATCTATGACTTCTCATGCTTTGAGACATTCCCTGAATACCAACTTATTGATTCATGGCAGTAATCCTATTCTCGTTGCTGAATATCTTTCTTGGAAGCATCAGGAACTCATTGATATGCAGCAGAACTATACTCATTTTGTTGCAATGAATCTCAAACCGATTGCTGATGCTATCGATAATATGTTTATTGAAGAGAAAAATAATCAAACAATTGTTAGTTTTAAGTAATACATAATTTTGACATAATGATTAAAAAATAGTAAAGTAGCACTAAAGAGGTATGTATGAACATTATAAAAGTTGTTGGAATAGCATTAGTTTGTTCTTTTGCTACAGTTGGGTGTTCGAGTTTAACAGAAATAAGTAATAATTTGATTGATACAACAAATTATACTGATGTGATTATTTCAGCTGTTAATGGAACTGATAATAATACAGAAGGTAATTTCTGGAAAATTAACTACTTTAGTGATGATTTTGGAGATTCTACTAATGAAAAATATTTGGAACCTAGTCATATTTTATCTGGATTATTCTCAAATTCTGCAACGACTAATTCAGATTTAACGGCTCGAATATTAATTCCTTATAATGAAGTCCAGCTATTTATGGAAGAATATGGGCTGCTACCAGTTAAAGGATCTATTTCAAAAATTAGATATAAAATTACAATAAAACTAGCTAATGGATCTACAGAGGATTTAGGAAGTGCTTGGAATAATAATGATCGTGTTATTTTCAATTCCAAACAATCATCTAAAATAATAGTAGCACTTACGTCTGGGAATTCGTTCAAACTGTTCTTGAAAGAAAACACACCTGGTGAATATGCCGTTAATGGTGCTTCTTATGTAGTAGTGATTCCTCAGTCAGTAGGTTTTTCAACTATGTTTAAAAAAGCCTTTCCAGAACCATTCGCTACTGTAGATAATATAATGAATTAAGAATACGTTTCTTGAAGCTAGCTGTAAAAGGCTAGCTGTTTTTTTTCTTCCAAGAAGAGAGCTCTGTAACTATGCATCCTGTTTAGTTTGAAGCTTCTCTTCTTTTTCTTCTTCTTCTGGCATTAATTCAACCATGTTTTCAATAATTGCAAGATTCTTTTCTGAAACCTTGCATAGCTTCTCAGCAATTGCTGTAATACGCAAAGGAAATTGTTTCAAAGATTCTCCTGATAGTAAATAATCTGTAGTAATGTTTAATGATTGCGCAATTGAAAAAATAGTACAGGCTGTGGGCATTTTGTTATTTGACCGTTGTGTTTTAATGGTTGCATAATTTAAACCTAATTCTTCGGATAATTTTTTCAAACTATCCTTATTGTTTAGATCAACTCTTTTCCAAAAACTATAAGCATCAATATCTTTCATAACTGCATCTTATCATTAAATATAGATAAGTTGTAAAAAAGTTACCTTTTAAGTTGACAAGTCGATATTTTACAGCTATTATAGCTATATGAAGTCGAAAATATACAACCACGAAACAACTAATGTAAAAATAGATTTAACTAAAACAGAAAAATATGAAGCAAAAAAGTATGCAAAAAACTTTGGTTATACTTTCCAAGGCTGGCTAGGTTCCCTAGTACGAGCAGAACTAAAGAAAAATAATATTGTAAATGGAGAAAACTAATGAGTATAACAATCTCAAATCAAACTGTTAAAGATCTAATAGCTATCACAAAAGAAATGAATCAAACCTTAGAAGATATTTTAGTAAGAATGAATGAAAAAGAGCAAGAAGAGAAAGAAAAGTATTTAAGTACTTCTCAAGTTGCTGGGATTTTAAACCTAACACCATCTGGTGTTAGATATCAAATACGAGCTGGTCATCTAAAGGCAGTTCAAAAGGGAAAGCTCATAAAAGTTAAAGAATCTTCCGTCAACCATTATATAAGTACGAGCCAGCCTTTTGGCTGTTGATTTTTGCAATAGATTATAAACGCATGGAATCAAAATCTTTTTGGCCTAGAGTCATAGGCCTTT
>JALNVT010000256.1 GCA_023231265.1 Sphaerochaetaceae bacterium | reverse complement strand
GTCATGTACAATCTTGCAAATGTTAATTTATTAGGTAGATTCACTGTTAGCTCCTTTTTGAATAAGCTCAAATAACTTTTATAAAAATACTCCCTCCATCAATAAGGGTCAATACATTTGTTTCATTAACTAACTTGAGTTGTTATAAAAGAGCAAAAAAAATCTTCTAAGTAACAGTTTTATGTACTTAGAAGATAATATATCCGTTTTATGTAGTTTTATGTTTTACTAAATGATTAGATCTTGTTAAGAGCCTCTAATAGTTTATCTGTATTCAAACCATGAACCATGCAAGCATCACTGATAGATTCCATCTGTGCAGAAGGACAACCAATGCAATGCATACCATTTTCTACGAAAGTATCAACCAATTCTGGATGATCTCTAACTACATCTCCGATTACCATATCACCTGTAAATTTAGCCATTGTTTTTCCCCTTTAATTCTTCAAGAATTGCTAAGCATCTTCTTCGAATTTCAATATTATTTTTATCTTCCTCATGGAGGAGAGTTTCATCATTAACTGTTTTTTTGTCTTCATCACTTAAAGATCTTTCTGCAAATGTATAAACTGCATTGTCTTCTTTATCTATATGACGAGTCAATAAATTACCATAACCAACTGCATTTGCAATTATGTCTAATTTTAAAGCATCATCTGGATTCTTTTTGTATTCTTCAACAGCATCAGCAATTGAACCTATATACAAACGACCAAAATCATGCTCTACCATCATTCCACCACGAATCAATTGAGTTGCAACTGGTCCAAGTTTTTCCATCATAACTCTGAATAGTATCTTTTCTTCTTTCTGGTGATGGTATTTATCTCCAAAGTTTCTTGCAAAGAATACTGCTTTTTCAAAGTAGTCTGTATCAATTTCTTTACCATTAAGAATGTTTGTACATTCTTTTCTTAATTCTTCAGTTAAAGCAATGATGCTTTTATGTTCTTCTACTAAAATATCTATACTGTACATTATTTAGCCTCAATCACATATTCATGTGCTTTCTCGTGTGAGTATGAAAGGTTTGTTTTTGAAAGCAAGCCTTCTATCAATACATCTTTCAATACCTGATATGTCTCTTTATTGTTCCAATACTGTGTATGTATGTCTAAATTCTCAACATATACAATTTTGTATTCTGAATTTTCAATAACAGTTTCAACTTTATCACAAGGCATACCATTCACAAGTAACCCATTTAAATATTCATAAGCCTTTTGAACACCTGTATCACCATCGATGCAGTTGCTCTCTGCAAATTCCTTAACTGTCTGTTTGATTTTGTCTAAAGAAATTCCATCAGAGAGTAAAGATTCAACAGTTAAAGCCAATCTTTTTTCTGTGATGTTTATTCTCATCTGTAGAAATCCATGAATGTTTGCAATGTCGATGATTTCTGCAAGTTCGCCTTTTTCTACGATTCCTGCTTCTGCATCAATCTTACCATTCAATCCTTCTTCTAATTGTAATAAAGCTTCAATTTCCTTTTCTTGGAATTTGATTTTATTAAATACCCAATTATGAATCGGGCCTAATGTTGCACTCATGATCAACTCCTATAGTTTTAATATGGTTTTATTATAAACAAATAATAATTAAAGTATGTTGCAAATGCAACAAAAGCAAATAAAGTTTAAAAAAAATGGAATTGACAAATTATATTCAAGAATTTACAATCCGAACATGTTGATATCAAAAAAGAAAAAACCAAAATTTATATACATAGCAGTACTCTTTTTAGTGATGAGTGTTTTTGTTTCCTGCAAACCTGAAATACAGATGGTTGAGAAAACTGACTTTAAGTTGGGAACAATTTGTACAATATCTCTTCCTTATGGTACAGCTGATGAAGTATTTGATGGTTGTTTTGAAATATTAGATAATGTTGAGAGTTATATTTCTAGAACCGATCCCAACAGTGAAATAAGTCGTATCAATAAAAATAAAAAAGGACCTCTTGATCCTGACACATTCGTTCTTCTGCAATCATCTCTTGAGATGTATAAAGAAAGTGGTGGAACTTTCAATCCTGGAATAGGAGCAGCTGTATCATTATGGGATATTGGTGGAGACAATCCAAGAATTCCATCTGATGAGGAATTAGCATCAGTTGATGTTGATTCTAAAGATATCTATATGAACATGAGGGATAACAGTGTGACAATTCCTTCAAATATGGAAATAGATTTGGGAGCAGTTGGAAAAGGATGGAGCGCCAATCTATTAAGAACTTATTTAAGGAAAGAACATATTTCCAATGCTATCATCAATCTTGGTGGCAATATCCTTTTGGTTGGAATGAAGGATAACAAAAAGAATTGGACAATTGGGCTTCAAGATCCAAATAAAGATACAGGAGATTCTTATATCCTGCTCTCATTGAATGATGTCTCTGTTGTAACCAGTGGAACATATGAAAGATTCTTCATAGAGGATGGTGTGAAATATCATCATATATTATCTTCTGATACCTTATATCCAGCAGAGAGTGATATAATCAGCTCAACAATAATTTCTAAGAATTCGACTCTTTGTGATATGCTTTCTACTGCTTGTTTTATAATGGGTTCTGAAGATGCTCTTGAATTTATAAAGAAATATGATGGAGTATCTGCTATTTTCTTGCTTGAAGATGGTTCAATTGTTACATCAGATAATTTTAATTATGAATATGAGATATTGAATGAAAATTATCATATGAATTAGTCCTCTGGTATCTCATATATTTTAGGATTATTCTTCTTTCCAAAACTCTGTCCTGATGTGACTGTTATATAAAAATCAGCTTGAGTGTTTGTATCTTTATAATTTCCCCATTCGTCAGCAAATCTATTGATTGTTCTTGTGGATGTTTCATAAGTTGTATCCATTGCATTGCTTGATAGAGGATTTCCTGTTTCCCATTCTCCTTTTTCTATCAGTGTTTTAGCAACTTCCTCAATATGTCTGTTCGCAAATCCATTGAATGTTGTGCTGGTTTTATTTGAATAAACAATGCAGTCTTGAATAGGAGAGTTCACCTCTGCTGTTTCACTTATGATGAGGCATCCATTGTTGCTGCTCAAGCCATCAAGATTCTCACTTTTATAGTCTGCTTCAGTATCCTTCCCAAAGCCAATGACAAAGAGATCTCCAGCGCTGACATCGACATTAGGGAGAACACATCGGTCTTCATAATTGTAATTGAAGCCATTTGCTATTGTTATTCCTGCAAGACATCCTCTTTCTGTACATATCAATTCAACTCTATCGCCATATTTTTTTGTGCCTTTTGTGCTAATTTCAGATATCAGAAGTTTGGCTGGGTTTGTGTTCTTTGCATAACACATAGAATCAATCATTGTGGAGTTACCTCGTAAATCTTGAACCTCTGCTTTTATATGATATTGCTTTCCTGGGGTCAGTTTTTCATCTGTGAAAACTGTCAAAACATGGCTTTCAACTTTAAAATTTGTGGTATTTTTTCCTTCAAATTCCACTTT
>JALNVT010000255.1 GCA_023231265.1 Sphaerochaetaceae bacterium | reverse complement strand
CTGACCAAATGTAATGTAGAGAAGTTACGAATGTTGAGAAGTTTATTAAAAGATCAATTAACATCTTTAATTACCGTTAGATCTATAAACTTCTCAACATTTCTTTCTCACTGTTTCTTCTTTCTGAAGCTATCTAGAAATGTAATAATATCTGGATTATCTTCCCAAATAGGTTCCTCCATAATTCCAAGAACAGATGTAGCTGTTTTCAATGCCGTCTGAATACTTTTACCATCAGTTTTTGCGTAAATTTCCGTAGTAGAAATATGAGAGTGACCCAAGAAATCGCGAATATCCATTAAATCAATATTATCAGCCTTGAAATGCATTGCTCGACTATGCCTCAGCATATGAGGTGAAATATGATCAGGAAAGTGAATTAGACTATCCTTTCTCGCTAAGTTGAAGTACTTCTCAAGGATATAAGCTATTCCATGTCGGGAAATCTTCTTACCCCACTGATTACGGAAAATAGATTCTGTCTGCTGATAATCCTTGAAATTAAGATTCTCAATGTAATTTTTAAGCAACAATTTAAGATGTTTGCTTAAGTAAATCAACCGTGGTTTGTTCCCTTTCCCAATAACTGAAAGATATGAATACTGCTCAAAATGAACATCGCAGACACAAATATTGCATAGCTCTTGGACACGCAAACCGCCTTCATATAGAGTGCAGAAGATTACTTTATCTCTTGAACCTTGTGGTAAAGAGGTATCAATTGCATCAGACATAGCTGCAATCTGTTCTTTAGTAAAGTGCTTTGGAATCGCTTCTGGATACACTTTAGTGAGTCTAATATTAAGGATACCTTTAATGTTATTCCCTATATCAGGAGCTTCGTTGAGCATAAACTTGCAAAAAGAAACAATATGGTGGTAACGCACGTTTACAGTACTGGGCTTGCAGCCCCTTTCTATTTCAATCCATCTGAGATAACCATTGATCATATCAGGGTTAAAATTGATGATATCAAAATCACTTTCCTTAATATTTTGGTACTCTCTAGCATACAAAAGCAGAAGTCGAAAAGTATCTCTATAAGAGAGCAGAGTATTATCGCTTACTCTACCTTTCATATAACTTACAAAAAAGTGTTGAAGAAACCATAGAAAATCATGAATTTTTGTCATTTTGTATCTCCAAATAGTTCTTTTGCTATCTTATCTATATGTTTCTGCATGGCAGGGATGCATTCAGGACAAAGATGGATATAGTATTCTGTCATTTCTGGTGAAGAGTGGCCTAGATATCTGGAAAGATAAACAATAGCTACTCGAGTTTTTACACCTTTTTTGAGAAACATTCTGAGACTTGTAACAGCAAATGTGTGTCTAAAATCATGAAGACGAGGTCCTTTTCCTTTTCCAAGATGAGGAATATTAGCCAAGATAAGAACTTTTCTGAAGTGACAGTAGCAATTGGCTGTATCAATATGCCTCTTATTAGTCTTGTTGCAAAACAAAAATTGTTTAATCCCATCAGGATGAAAAGCATCTATGAATTTGCATAAGCTTTCCATTGTAGCATTGGATAGGGGAAGTAGTCTGCTTACGCCACCTTTCCCATCAATTATACGAATTATCTTGGATTCTATATCGATATCATCTTTAGTAATACTCAGAGCTTCTCCAATCCGTAGGCCACACCCATAAAGTAAAATAAAAATCATAGGGAACATCTTTGCTACTTGACTGTTCGGCATTAACTCAATTGCTTTCATGGTAGCTTGTTTGAATTTCCTAATCTCAACTAATGAATAGATATGAGGGGTATAGTGTCCAAACATTGAAGCATTATGAACATAATTTTCATGATATGCATAAATTTCATGATCGGTTAAATATTTACAGAAATTATTAAATTTACGTATATAAGAATATTTAGTACTAGGACCTACATTCTGACAGATTTCTGTAATCCACTCCGTGTATAAGGCTTTTGTTACTTCATGTAGTGTTATATTCCTATCAAAACAGAACCTGTCGAATCTGACAAGTTGAAGCTCTGATGAGTTAGATGTATAACCACAAGAAGCCCTGTATTCTAAGTATTCAATAAAATCATCTTTAAATATACTGTAAAAGTAATGAGATATATGGGGAAGATTACCAGTCATAGTCATCCTCCTTTTTATCAAGTAGATATGTAATATCAAGAGCACACTCACGAAGATGATCTATATCAATTTTTGTATATCCTGCCGTAGTAGATGTATTTGAATGCCCTAGAATTTCGGAAATAACAGGTAATTCAGTATTTTCTCTGAGAAGCATTGATGCAAAAGCATGTCTCAAAGCATGACTTCCAGTAGACTGGAGCTTATCAATCTTAAGACCACACAATTCTATTTGCCGTGAGAGTTGTTTGGAGTAGTTTGAGTTTTCCATTTTCTTAAAATTGGAACTACTATTATCTTTTTGAAGAAAAATGAATGGCTTATCACTTTTAGGCCTACCTTTTACAATATAGTCTACAATGGCATTACCTGCAGCTGGCTGAATCTTACTTATTGATTTCTTTCCACTTTTTTCATGTGTAAACATTAGAGATGATTCTCTCCAATCAATATCTTCAAATTCTATATTGCAAACTTCTCCTCCTCGCATTCCTGTTGTTAATGATAGCAACGTCATTGCATATAATCTTTTTCCACAAGAATTTGCCCTATCTATACTGGCAAGAAGGACTTTTAATACTTCTGGAGTGAAAATTTCTATCAAGTTTGCATTTTTTGCAGGAGGTTTGATTTTTGGCCATTTAAGCAGAATAACAGGTAATATTATTGCCTTTTCCACTAAATACTTGATAAATCCCTTTAGTCTTCCCATATTTGCATAGATGGACGATGGTGCTTGGCGATGTGTAATATCAAGTAGATACCCCTCTATTTCCTCTATGGTAATCTTTGAGATATCCGTGATTTTATGATTTTCAAGAGTTATCATAAAATCCTTAATAGCAGAACATTTAGCAACAACAGTAACAGATGCAAGATGTTGGACTGTGTAGCAATCTTCTGTATAATCATCAAGAATAGATGTATAATAAGTAGATAATTGATTCATAAAAGTGTAGTTCTTTTTAATGACATTACCTGTTGAAATGACCTCTTTCAGCATTTGGATAGCGCGCTGTGCAGACCATATCTCTTCACAGTGTGAATTCTTATCTTCCTTAACTTGGAAGGTGTTTTTGTAGAAATCTTTAATAAGTTCTTCGTTGAACTCAGTATGTTCTGCATCTTTGCAATAATCTAAAAATTTCTTAAATGTTCGATTGACATCCCAAATCCGATGCTTTTGATAGCCTTGGTTTTTAAGGCTACACCTTGTTTTAACAATTAATTCTTTTACAGTCATAATTAACTCCTAACTATAACTGTATAATTGATATAGAGAAATGTTGAGAAGTTTCTACGTTAAACAGTAATTAAAGATGTTAATTGATCTTTTAATAAACTTCTCAACATTCGTAACTTCTCTACATTACAT
>JALNVT010000254.1 GCA_023231265.1 Sphaerochaetaceae bacterium | reverse complement strand
TTATTGTTATTGCCATAATCTCTTTTTTTCAAATTTTCAACATATTCAGAAGATTTCTGAACAAATGAAACTTTTAAATCTTCTCCGGACAAATCTTTTAAACTTTTATTGATCAGTGTTTTGAAGTTAGTTTCAAAATAATTTGATGTGAACTGACTTGTAGCACCAACAATAAATTCATTATTTTTTACTTCGTCGAAGGCAACCCTCTCTGTGAAGGACTTTGTAACTTTTTGTTCTTCTGTTAACCCTAAAAGAATCTCTTGCCATATAGCAAAGTATTTTTCTGATTTTTTATCCATAAGGGCATTTTAACCTTAAAGAATAATGCTTGCAAGTATTATTTAAAAAACCATCTATTTACCTCTAAAATATGGTACAATGTTTATTTGGTATTTATTGTTAGATTAAGAAATTACTTCTGTTTTTAATCCTACAAATGTCTCTTGTAAATTAAGTTGAATTTTGGTATAATATAACAAATAATTTAGCTAATTTGGATTGGGTTCAAATTAAGCTATTTTATATATCAAATAAGGAATTATCATGATAGAAGGAATGAATAAGGATGAGTCTTCTTTAGATTATTTAGAAGTTGAAAATGCTTCTAATGAAAAGAACTCTCAAGACTATGGTGCCGGAAATATCCAGGTTCTCAAAGGGCTAGAGGCAGTTCGGGTTAGACCAGGTATGTACATTGGTTCTACAGGCATCGATGGATTACATCATTTAGTTTATGAAGTTATTGATAATAGTATAGATGAAGCTATGGCTGGTTTCTGTACTCACATTGAAGTAACAATAGCTAAAGATGATCAAGGGAATGACGTCTGCTCCGTAAAGGATAATGGACGAGGTATTCCTGTTGAGATGCATCCAACAGAAAAGAAGAGCACTCTTGAAGTCGTTTTAACACAACTCCATGCTGGTGGTAAATTTAACAACAATGCTTACAAAGTCTCAGGTGGTTTACATGGTGTAGGTGTTTCATGTGTTAATGCTCTTTCTGATTATTTGGAAGTACAGGTATTCAGAGCACCTGATGTTTATCATCAGGTCTACAAAAAAGGTGTCCCACAGGCTCCAGTTGCAAAGATAGGTAAAACGGACATAAATGGAACAGTGGTTACTTTTAAGCCTGATTTTACAATCATGGAAGCAAATAGCTTTGATTATGTAGTTTTAGCTCAGCGCTTTAAAGAACTTTCTTATCTCAATAAGGGTTTGAGAATTACCATTGAAGATAGAAGAGATTTAAATGAAATAAAATCAGAAACTTTCCATGCGGAAGGTGGACTTGGCGAATTTGTAAGCTATCTCAATGAATATAAAAAAGTTATTCACGACACACCAATTCACTTTGAAGGTGAAAAAGGTGGAGTTCAAGTAGAGATTGCACTTCAATACAATGACAAATATGATCAGAAAGTAATAACTTTTGTAAACAACATCAACACACGTGAAGGTGGTACTCACCTATCAGGTTTCAAATCTGGTTTGGCACGTACAATCAACAATCAACTGCAGAAAAATCCAAAACTACTTAAAAAATTCAGTGAGAAGCTTGATTCAAGCGATATCTCTGAAGGTATTGTTGCTTTAATTTCAGTTAAGATGCCTAATCCTCAATTTGAAGGTCAGACAAAGATGAAACTTGGTAACAGTTCTGTAGCAGGTATTGTTCAGTCTTTGGTTTATGAAAAATTAGGAAACTACCTCGATGAATATCCTAATGTTGCAGAAGCAATTTTAACTAAAATTATCTCTGCTGCACAAGGTAGACTTGCTGCTAGAAAAGCTAGAGAGCAAATCAGAAAGAAAAATGATGGCGGTGGATTACCTGGTAAATTGGCAGTTTGTAGTGAAAAAGATCCTGCAAAATGTGAGGTATTCATAGTTGAGGGAGATAGTGCTGGTGGTTCTGCAAAGCAAGGCAGAGACCGTTCATTCCAAGCTATTTTACCACTTTGGGGTAAGATGCTTAATGTTGAAAAAGCTCAGGAATATAAAGTTATTGGAAACGATAAACTCCAGCCTATTATTCAAACAATTGCTGCAGGTATAACAAGATATAACAACTCTGTTGATGTTGATGAAACTGATGATGAAGGACTATCTGCTCCTGAAAATGAGGATAATGAATCAACATTTGATGTAAGTAAAGTTAGGTATCATAAAGTTATTATCATGGCTGATGCTGATGTTGATGGTTCTCATATCAGAACATTGTTGTTGACATTCTTCTTCAGATATATGAGACCTCTAATCGAGGCTGGATATGTTTATTTTGCAATGCCACCTCTTTACAAAATCACCATAGGCAAGAAATCTTATTATGCTTATGACGAAGAAGCAAGAGTTCGTATTCTAGAAGAAAATAATATTATGGATTCTTCAAAAGGTGTCTCCATTCAAAGATATAAAGGTTTGGGTGAGATGAACCCTGAACAGCTTTGGGAAACAACAATGAACCCAGAGACCAGAATGATATCTAAAATTCATTTGGGTGATGCTGAAGAGGCAGATAGAGTGTTCTCAATGTTGATGGGCGAAGACGTTCCACCAAGAAGAGAGTTTATTGAAGCTAATGCACAATATGTAGACAATTTAGATGTATAAAAGGAAGTCAAGATGGACGATCAAATAAACGAAACGGATGAGCGAACAATTGTAGTTGACGTATCTAAGGAGATGAAAACATCTTACCTTAACTACGCAATGTCAGTAATTGTTTCAAGAGCTCTACCTGATGTTCGTGATGGTTTAAAACCTGTACATAGAAGAATTTTATTCGATATGTTTGATATGGGATTAAAATCTAGCGGACCAAATAAAAAATGTGCAAGAATTGTAGGTGATGTTTTAGGTAAATACCACCCACATGGAGATGCTTCAGTATATGATGCTTTAGTACGTTTGGCTCAAGATTTCTCACTGAGATACCCTGTGGTTAGCCCACAAGGTAACTTCGGTTCAATTGATGGTGATCCACCAGCTGCAATGAGATATACAGAAGCTAAGATGAGTAAAGTTGGTGAAGAGATGTTGATGGATATCAATAAAGATACCGTTAATTATGGTCCAAACTATGATGATTCAATGGTTGAACCAACTGTATTGCCAGCTGCTTTCCCTTTCCTTCTTGCTAATGGTACAAGTGGTATCGCTGTTGGTATGGCTACAAATATGCCTCCACACAACTTACAAGAAATCAGTGATGCTATTGATGCTGTTATTTCAGATCCAGATATAACTATAACTGAGTTAATGAATTACATGCATGGTCCTGATTTCCCTACTGCTGGTATTATCTACGGTATGAATGGTATCAGAGATGCCTTTACAACAGGTAGAGGTAAGATTGTAATCAGATCTAAATATGAAATTGAAGTACATGAACATGGTAGAGACCAGATTGTATTTACAGAATTACCATATCAGGTAAACAAACAGGAACTTGTTAAGAAAATTGATACTTTGAGAAAAGATAATGCAATTCC
>JALNVT010000253.1 GCA_023231265.1 Sphaerochaetaceae bacterium | reverse complement strand
CGTTCAACAATAGGACGTGATATCTCAATGATTTCTGTCCAATCAAGAGCTCTAGATCCTACGGAGAACATTCTCAGTGTCAAAGAATAACTATCATTAGGATTCTTTATTATATATTTTGCTTTACACAGTGTTGTAAGCAATCTCAATGCTGTCACTTTTGGGATATCTGTTCTCTCATATATTCTTTCAAGATTGAGCTCTTTTTCTTTAGATAATGTCTCAAGTATCTTCAATACTCTTCCTGTAGTTCCTAATTCGTTCATAATATCCCCATAAATTTTAAAAGGCTCAATGGGAATATCCACTGAACCTTTCCATATAATTAATATTGTACTTATTTCTTACTTATTAGCAAGTCTAGTTTCTTTAATTTTTGTAACTGCTTCATGACTTAGCTTTGTAACTGTATCCCATTCACCGTTTTCGATGTATGAAGATTTTGAAACCCAAGATCCACCAATTGCAATAACTGATTTTGTTGCAGCATATTCTTCAACGTTTGAAAGATTGATACCACCAGTAACCATGAACTTAACCTGAGGGAATGGTCCACCAAGATTCTTAAGCATACCAGTACCACCAGAAGCTTCAGCTGGGAAGAATTTCATTACATCAAGACCTTTCAATAGAACGTTCATGATATCAGTTGGAGTACAAACACCAGGAACAAAAGGAATCTTATGAGAGATAGCCCAATCAGCTACTTCTTCAACATATCCAGGAGATACTAAGAATTTAGCACCAGCTTTTACTGCTGTTTCTGCTTGTTCTGCATTGATAACAGTACCAGCACCAACAAACATTTCAGGACATTCTTCAGAAATCAATTTAATAGCTTCTTCTGCTGCATCAGTTCTGAAAGTGACTTCAATTGCAGGAATTCCGCCTTTGTATAAAGCACGTGCTAGAGGCACAGCTTTCTTTGCATCATTTAAAGCAACAACAGGAACAATTGCTGCATCTTCTAATTTTTCATAAAAACTTTCGAACATATAAGTCCTCCTCGTATTTAGTCGTATAATATCACAGTTTTATTAAAAATGGAATACTGTTCCGTTTTTTATTGACAATTTTTATTTTACGTTCTATTCTTTAATCACATGAATGGAGGATTCTTAAATGAATAAATACGTAACTTTCGGTGAGATAATGTTGAGACTTAAGTCTCCTAGTAATGAGAGATTGTTTCAATCTCCTAGTCTAGAAGCTACTTTCGGTGGTGGCGAAGGCAATGTTGCCGTATCACTTTCACGTTTTGGCGAAGAAGCTCACTTTATTACAGCTCTTCCTGACAACGATTTAGGTATGCATTGTACTGAAGAAATCAGAAAACACGGTGTTCTAACAGACGGCGTTAAATATGTTAAAGATTCAAGACTTGGCATTTACTATCTCGAAACAGGATCATGCCAGCGTCCAAGTAAAGTTGTTTATGATAGAGCATACAGTGCTTTCTCAGAAACTACAGGCTATGACTTTGATGAAGTTATGAAAGGTGCAACTTGGTTCCATATCTCAGGTATATCTCCTGCAGTAAGCCAAATCGCAGCTGACGAATCATTGAGAGCTATGAAAGCAGCTAAAGCAGCTGGTGCAACAGTTTCAATTGATTTGAACTACAGAAAAAAACTTTGGAAATATGGTAAGGACACTGTAACAGTAATGAGAGAATTAACTCGTTATGCAGATGTCATCATTGCCAATGAAGAAGATATTCAAAAGTGCCTAGGTATTGCATCAGACAGTGATGTAACCAGTGGAGAGCTTGATGTATCCTCATATGAAAAATTAGCTGATGAAGTAAAAAAACAATTCTCTAACGTTTCTACTGTTGCAATAACACTAAGAGAATCTCAATCAGCAAACCACAATGACTGGTCTGCAGTTATCAGTGGTAAAACAGGTTTCTATCATTCAAAGAAATATGAAATTAAAAATATCGTAGACCGAGTTGGTGGTGGAGATTCATTCTCAGCAGGTATCATTTATGGTTTGACACATTATGAGAATGAAGAAACTGCACTCAATTTTGCAGTTGCAGCTTCTGCATTGAAACATACAATTCCTGGTGATTTCAATCTAACAAGTCTAAGTGAAGTTGAATCCTTAATGGGTGGAGACGGATCAGGAAGAGTTCAGCGTTAATTATTTTTTTAGTTCAAGAAAAATTATTACATACTAGTTATCAGGCATCCTTTAAGCTTCGTGAGAGCTTGAAGGATGTTTGATTTTTAGTAGTTTTCTCAATTTCTATTTTTATGATCTCACAAAGGTATGATATAATACGAACCAATATAAGGAATGAATATGAAATTTTTACGTTACAGAAAAAACAACGAAGTGCATTATGGTATCTTAAAAGAAGATGATAGCAACAAGATCATCAGGATAGAGGGCTCCCCTTTCACATCATATAAAAAAAGTGAAAAAGAGGATGAGCTGAATAAAGTAAAGATTCTCACTCCATGTGATTATTCTAAAGCTGTTTGTGTTGGACTCAATTACAGAGATCATGCAGAGGAGTTCAATCTTCCTATTCCAAAATCTCCAATTCTATTCATAAAACCATCAACAGCAGCTTTAGCACTTGATGAAACCATATTGAAACCAAAGATGTGTGAGCGCTTGGACTTTGAAGCAGAACTTGCTGTAATAATCAAGAAAACTGCTCATAAAGTGAAGATTGAAGATGCGCCAGAATACATATTGGGCTATACATGTGCAAATGATGTAACAGCTAGAGACCTTCAGCCTAAAGAAGGACAGTGGACTCTGTCAAAAGGATTCGATACATTCTGCCCTTTCGGTCCATACATAACTACGGATATTGATCCAACATCATTGAACATAAAAAGTATCCTTGATGGAGATGTGAAGCAAAGCAGCAATACAAAAAATTTGATATTCAATGTGGAATACTTGGTTTCATACATATCAAATATAATGAGTCTCAATCCAGGTGATTTAATTTTGACTGGAACTCCAAGTGGTATATGTAAAATGGATGATGGAGCAAGCATAACTGTTGAGATTGAAGGATTGGGAAAGTTGACAAATATTATAAAATACGAGCAATAAAACATAATTTATTCAATTTCAATAGAAATTAACATATTCAGTAGTTTATGCAACATAGCACCTATCATTTAATTATATATTTACCTATAGGACCTAGAGTTATATAATATATAGCAAAATAATTATACAAAGTTAACATTTACTATTGACAGAAGTTAAACATACCTGTATATTTAACTCATAAGCAATAGATTGTTGCTAATAAAAAATATATTGGCTCAATCATAAATTTTGTGGGATTTTAGATATTTTATTTGCAGATGGATTTCTTACATAGCTTTTCCTACTTGCATCAAAGAGTTTTAGAAAGAAATAGTCATCATCAGAATAGCCAAAAGCCTTGCGCCTGGCCGTCTTAATTTTGTTGTTAATTCCTTCTATCTTACCTGCAGATATATTATATGTAGCATGAGCTATTATACCT
>JALNVT010000252.1 GCA_023231265.1 Sphaerochaetaceae bacterium | reverse complement strand
TGATAGATCCAAATACAGAAGTCACCATATCAAAAGGCATACCAACAAGATACATAAATACATAGTTGGCAATGACACCAAATGTTATTGGAATCAATGAATACAGACTGATTGATAATGATTTAAAGAACAGAAGAACTGCTATAAATACAAGTAAGAATGATGTTAAGTTAGCAAGATTCTGATCCTGTCTTATTGCAGCATTTGCCTTACTCAATTTTACCTTACCACCCCAGTTTACATAAACGATATCGGAAGGTAGAACATCATTGAACTTATCCACATTATCTATAATTCTTTCAGCACTGCCAACAGACTGCAGCGAATCAAGCACACTGTCATAATATCTTATTGATAGAGTTATGGAATCTCCATCTTCACTTATCAAGGAATCGTATTGATAAGAATCAATCTGATTCTTTACCAAATCAAGCATTCTACTCATGAAGAGAATCATACCCTTTGACTCAGGTATTCCTGAAGTTCCTGTATATTGCTTATTTAAGAAGGCCACATACTGTGGGAAAGAGAAGATACTGATTATATCAGGATCATTTGCTTTCAAGTCCTCTTCAAATTCATAGATTTTAGCTAAATTCTCTGAATCATTAAAATAATTCTTACTTCCTTCTGGAGCTTTAAATGTGATATAGAATGGCTCTGTTCCACCAAAATCTCTCACGAAAGTTTTTGAATCAACAACAAGTTGGTCCTTCTGAGGGAAATATGCTAAGTAATCAGTAACAGTTTCAATCTTACCTTTAAATAAGAAGAATCCAGCCACTGCAATTACAAATATGGCAATGAATACATACCAGTAATGAACAACAATATCCCCAAGTTTTGATGAAACTTTATCTAACTTACCACTCTGATAATTCTTAACTTTTTTAACAGAAGGATTCTTCTGCAATGCAAGCAAGGCTGGGATGAAGGTAACAGAGAGCACTGCACATAAAGCAATACCAAATGATACTGAGATTGCAAGCTGTCTGAATGCTTCCATCTTGGCAACAAGAAGACTCAAGAAACCAATTACAGTTGTTATGCTTGCAGTTAAAATTGTACCTTTAATCTTTGAAGCAGCATACATTATATCCTGTTTGTTGTTCTCTTTCAGTCCTTTCACTTGATAGTATTCATTCAACATATGGATGCTGTATGAGGAGCCCAAAATCAATACCATACACGGCGTTATCATCGTGACAACAGATAGTTCATACCCTATGATACTCATGAATGCTACAGTCCATATCAATCCAATGATTGATACGATTCCTGGTATTATTACTGCTCTAAATGACCTGAAACTGAAGAAATATATGAGCAGAATCACAACAACACATAGTGCCAGTAGCAGGGTGAAGTCTCTGAATAGATAGTACTCAACTCTCTGATCAAAAATAGGAGCACCTAAGATGTATGTATCACAATAAGGGTCCAATTGGTGGATTATCGTATCCCATTCGCCTATCAATCGCTCCTGTTGGCTACCAAGCTTCTTGTTGTTAAAATAGAACAGCAGAGAGGTTCCATCTTTAGAAGCAAGGAGTCCTTTAGCAATATCATCATTCTGAATATTGGCTCTTACTTCCTCAACTTCCTCTTCTGTCCATGGAGTTCCATCTTTATGAGAGGATAGTTTTGTAGCAGCAAGTCTTGTTCCTTTTTTAGCAACGGTTAGATAATCGAATACAGATATAGGAGTGTTCAATTCATCATATTCTGCCAGTTGGTCCAATACAACTTCAAGTTCATTGAATGTATCTGCAGTGAAGACACCGTCTCCTTGAACCACAAAGGTATAATCCTGAGTGTAATCTCCCTTACTGTCTAAAACCTGATCAGTAAGTTCAGCTGTATCTTTATCAGTTTCCAAAAGGCTCTGAATATCTGTATTAAGTTTTATATTCCTCATAGGTAAAAAACAAGCCAGGGTAATAGCAAAGATTGCAATTACAATTCCCAGTGGATGTCTTTCTATAAAATCAAGAATTTTTTGCATTGATCACTCCAAATTACATTATTATTATTTCGACTGTCTCTATAATAATTGCAATGTCAAACTATTACAATTATCATTTAAGTTATTTCAATTAATATCTAGATAAAAGCTAGGACCCCGTATGGGGTCCATTGTTTCTAAATATCATTAATAGTGATTAATTGAATTTAAATATTTTATTGGCAATTTGATAACCACGAACAGCTACAAAACGTCCTGTATGTCCTTTATAGTTAGCAAGTTGACAACCCCAGTAAGTTCTTATTCTAGGATATAATTCTGGTTGGTTCTTTTTGACCATCTTCCAGAAATCTTTTCTCTTCTGTTCATTCTCAGCTGTTCCTGATATACGTAAATGAACTGTTGAAATCAGTGATAAAATTCTAATCAATCTGAATATGTATTCAGCAAGTTTAGGAGATATTTCAACCGTTTTTTTATGATCAAACTGCTCACATATCAATTGAGTTACATACATATATTGATCAATACGTTTTAATAACATTTTAGCATTTACACTTTGATCATCACGTCCTACAAAATATCTATAAAAATTAACATTCATATAGTATATTTTTTTAACATAAGGCAGTGGCATTGTAGCAAAAATACTATCTACATAGAAAGTATGTTCAGGAAGTACAACTCTTGAATCCCAAAGGATCTGAGTCTTATAAATCAATGTATGCATTACAAAAAATTCATTGGGACCAAACTTTCCCATTTCTTCCCAACCGAATACTTTATGTTGTGGTAACCCTTTTGAGAAATCGATTATTCTCTGTTCACCTGTATTTACTTTTTCATATACATAATTTGCAATCATTAAATCGATGTCTGTTCCATCTTTTTCAAATTGATGCAATTGCTTTAGAATCTTTTTATAAGCATCTTCATCAACCCAATCATCGGAATCGACTACTTTGAAATACTTACCTTTGGCATTCTTGATACCCTGATTAACACCAGCTCCGTGACCACCATTCTCTTGGTGAATTGCTCTACATATATTAGGATATTTCTTCTCATATTCATCTGCAATCTCACCTGTTCTATCCTTAGTTGAACCATCGTCGACAATTAGAATTTCAACATCATCCCCTCCGACAAGGATGGAGTCAATGCAATGCCGCATATACGCTTCAGAATTATAACAAGGTACTGTAAATGTTATTAATTTTTCAAACTTCTTCATAATGTCCCAATAATATAACTTTTAAGTTATATGAATCAACTTTAAAAGTTAAAATATTAACGAATTCAAACAATCTTCACAAAAAACAACAAACATATATACAAACGAATAGGAAAGTTTTTATATGTTCACACTTTTCATTACAGAATAACCAGGAACTTCATAAGGGTGAGCTTCAATTAATGCGTCGACTACTTTTTTTATCTTGTCATCAGCAACAATACACTCTACCTTCCACTCTCTTTCCTCATGAATCTCACCAATCTCACCCAAAAAAGGATTGCAGCTATCACCAGCTCTGAACTGTCCTGTTCCTAAAG
>JALNVT010000251.1 GCA_023231265.1 Sphaerochaetaceae bacterium | reverse complement strand
TCTGTGATACCACATGTTACAAACATCAATGTTCCCATTGGTGGAGATATTGCACCGATTGCATTGTTGAAGATATACATCATTGCAAAATGGATTTCATTGATTCCAAAGCCCTTAGCAACTGGTGCCAATAGAGGAACCAATATAATCATAGAGGCATTACCTTCAATGAACATACCAACAATTACCAGAAAGATGTTTACGATGATCAAGAATATATACTTATTCTGAATATGCATTACCATCCAATCAGTGAACTGCTGAGGAATTCTTTCTTTTGTAAGTATCCATGAGAATACTGTAGCAGCTGCTACAATCAACATGATTGATGCTGTAGTTGTTACAGTCTCTTTAATTGCAACTGCAGTATTCTTTCTGTTCAACTCTTTATAACAGAGACCCAATATTACAGCATAAACAATTGCAACTGCACCAGCTTCTGTAGCTGTGAAGATACCAAGTCTTATACCACCAATGATGACTAATGGAAGACATAATGGAGCGATAGCTGGAGGAAGTACTTTTTTATAGTCCTTACCTGTCATTCTTTCTGTTCTAAGAGGTTCATAACCTCTTATCTTAGAAATCTTTGATACAAGCATCATCATTGTTATACATAAGAATGCACCAACTCCGATACCAGATACAAACAACTTACCGATTGATACATTGGCGATTACACCGTAAATGATCATTGCAATTCCAGGTGGAATCAATGGAGTGATCATACTGGACATAGCTGTAACTACAGTTGAGAAAGATTTAGAGAATCCTTTAGCTTCCATTTCAGGAACCAACATCTTAGCTTCCATTGCAGCATCTGCAAGGTTTGAGCCAGATAGACCACCCATCAATGTAGAGAGCAGAACGTTGACCTGTGCCAAACCACCACTCAATCTACCGGTTGCAACTGAAGCAAAATTCATGATTCTTTTTGTGACACCAGTATAATTCATGAATGTTCCAGCGCTTACAAAGAAAGGAATTGCTAGAAGAGAGATACTCTCTGTACCTGTTATCATCTGCTGTGCAAAAACAATTGGATTGATTCCTGGTTTTAAAAGGAAATAAACCAAAGAACCACCTAAGATAGAAACAAACACAGGGACCTTTAAGAATAATAGCAATAATAATGTCACGGCACATAAAACGATAATAAAAGTCATTATGCTACCTCCTTAATTTTTTTATCTGATACATATTTTGTATGGAAATAACTGACCAACATATCAATACATGATAGAGGAGCTATTCCATATATAAGCCAATATGGAATTTCCAACATTGAAGTGGAACGTCCACTTCTGAGGAATAATTTAACAAATCCAAAACTTTGCACCATTAAATAACCAAGGACGATCAAAACGATAGCATCAATAAAATATTCAACTATCTTCTGCATTTTACTTGGCATTGCTTCAACTACAATCTCAATAGCCACATGATTGTGTGTTCTAAACGCAGCACCAGAAGCAGCAAACACAATCCATACCATACAAAACAGTTGTACTTCTTCTAGCCAGGTAAAAGGCTTTCCAACCATATATCTCATCAAAACTCCAAGTGTTGTCAAAACAACCAACACTATCAAGGATATTGCTGAAATATATAGATCAAGGTTCTTCAAAACCTTCAATACTTTATTCTCACTATTCATTTATCTCGTCCCCTTATTGACCTAATTACTTATTAGTTAGCACCCATAGCTTCACGAACTGTTTCGTATAGACCATCAGACCAACCGAATTCAGAACCATGATCGTAGAATGCTTGAGCTGCAGCTTTGAATTCTGCTGTCATTTCAGGAGTCATTTCTGTTACGATAACACCTTCATCAATCATCTTCTGTAGGTATTCTTCCTGACTTGCTTCTTGCAATTCGTTGTTATAAACACCAGCTTCTTTACCAGTACTGATCAATAAGTCCTGTTGTGCAGGAGTTAGAGAATTGAAGAAGTCAGAAGACATTACCCAAGTTGTGAAGTTCTTAACGTGACCATCAAGAAGTAAGTAATGAGCTACTTCATGTAATTTTCTACCATATAATGTTGCTAAAGGGTTCTCTGCGCCATCAATAGTTTTTGTCTGTAAAGCTTGATATACATCACCCAAACTCATACCAGTTGAAGTTGCACCTAAAACGTCCATACCAATGCTCTGAATTTGGTTGGATGGTACACGAATCTTCATACCTTTGAGGTCAGCTAATGAATTAACAGGATCAACAGTTAAAGTATCTCTTTCACCGTATACCCAGTTAGAAGTTACAATCTTCAAGCCTTTAGCTTCAAGTTTTGAACTCTGAGTTTTGTACCAGTCACTATCAACCAACTGCCAACATTGTTCCCAGTTATCAAATAGGAAAGGTCCAAAAACGATACCAAAGTCTTTTACACCATAATCAGCGTAGAAAGCACCATCAGCAAGTGTCATTACAGGTTCACCCAATAGCATTGAATCAATCAATTTACTCTTAGAACCTAACTGGCTATCTGGGAACAATTCAATTTCCATAGAACCATCACCCTGTTCTGCTACCAATGTCTGCCATTGTTTTAATGCCTGACCTAGAGGTTCTGACATTGAGTTCTCAAAACCAATTTGAATTTTCACTGGTTCTGAAGATGTTGTCTCTTCTGAATTACCACTTGCGAATACTGATGTTGCCAATAAACCACATAACATTAATAATGCTAATACCTTCTTTTTCATATAAAACTCCCTGTTTTAATTTTTTATTTTAAATTTATATAAACTTCTTTTGAATTATTTTGTAAAGTCAATCATTACCTTCAACATTTGACCCTGATTCTTACTGAAATCATCAAATGCTTTAGCAACATCATCAAATTCGTACATATCAGTTACAATTTTCTTAAGTGGAATCTCTCCACCCTTTACTAGATCTATCAGTTCTAAGAAATCGCTCTTAAGAGCATTTCTTGAGCCATATATATCGAGTTCTTTCTGTTGGATTCTTGTGAAATAGAAATCAAGATTCTTCTTTCCAACACCAATCAACACCACTCTGCCTCCAAAGCATGCTGCATCTATGCAGTTTTGGAAAGTTGAAGGTAATCCTACAGCTTCAATGGTCACATCAAAACCATTGTTGTTTGTTATTTCATTTACCTGTTTTGTAAATTCTTCAGGAGATGAGTTCAGGATAATTCCATCCACACCAAATCCTTTAGCCTTTTCTAATTTGTCTGGAGCGATATCTGCAATATATACTTTTGCTCCCTTTGATTTAGCTGAAACAGCTGCCAATACACCGATTGTACCTGCACCGATAACCAAAACATTATCGCCCTGTTTGACTTTTCCTCTTTTAACACCATGATAGCTGATGCAGAATGGTTCGATTGCAGCAAGTTCAATTGGGTCCAATCCTTTTCCGTCGTATACTCTTTCGATTGGCATGGTTTTGTATTCGCAGAAAGCACCATCTCTCTGACAGCCAAGTGTTTCATTATGTTCACATGCATTTACAGAGCCATTGCTGCAGGAATAACAAGTTCCATCATTGAAATATGGATTGCATGTAACAATCATTCCTTTC
>JALNVT010000250.1 GCA_023231265.1 Sphaerochaetaceae bacterium | reverse complement strand
TCTCTGTAATCTCGAATTCCGCTTGAAGTCCTGGTAACAGGAGGTATCATTCCGATCTTCTCATAATACCGCAATGTGTGCTCTGAAATACCATATCTCTCACTTGTCTTTTTAATTGTCAATTAAGTCCTCCTGAAAGGGATTGTTATAAGATGTGAAAGGTTATCAATGAATTTTAACTGAAGTTTCAAATCATTGAAACTGTATTTCTTATAACTCATAAATATATTGTATCTCCTAGAGTCAACTCTAAGTCAAGCCTTAACAACAAAATAATACAGGAAAGGGTATAAGTAAAGATTTTTCAGTCCATTTTGTTTCCTTATATGATTGGAATGAATCATCAGATATAACTAAGATTTGATTTATATAAGGTTGGGTTATGATACAGATATCCTTGCTATTTACTAATTTTGTTACTTAACATGTGAAATTAATAACTTAATTTTTGAGTAAATTAGTTGCTGATTAGGTGAAAAATGTATCAAGAACAGCAAAATATGGGTATTTTTACTTAGCATATATGTACCATTATGTATTTCAAAATATATATAAATATTGGAATAATGCACTAATATTGTACTTAAATGCATTTATTAAGTAACAAAAAGAAAATCTCTAAAAAATAATGTTGACAATCGCTAGAGTTGGCTATAAGGTTTATTAGACAGTAACCGATAAGGTTACAGAAATGGAGGATTGAAAAATGAAGAAACTTATTTCAATGTTGTTAGTTCTGACAATGATTGGTGGAGTTATGGTTTCCTGTGGAAATTCCGAAGAAAAATCAGGAAGTGATGATCAGAAGTCTACTGCAGGTGCAGTGACAAGCAGTGCTGATCAAACAGAGGATAAAGGAGAGGTCAATGTTTATCTTCATTTAACTCAATTAATTTTGGGTGATGAGAAACAAGATGCAGATGGAAATACATACAGAGATGAGAGCACTGCCTGGTTAAAATTTGCTGCTGAGGACTTCACAAAAGAAACAGGTATAAAAGTTAATTTTGTACCATTCAATGATTTCAACGGTGAGATCAAACCATTATTGCAAGTTGGCGATAAAGGTATAGACCTTGCTACAAATGTTGTTACACTCACACGTGAGGAAAAAGAGTTGTACTTAGCTCCTTTACTTTCTGTAGAAGAAGCAAAAAATATTTACGATGATAAGTTTGTTGATGCAATGTCAAAGAACGATGCAGGTGATGAAATCTTGATGTGGCAGATTGCTAAATCTTACAGCAATGGTATTGCCTACAATGAGGATGTCATCAAAGCTGCAGGCTATGATGAAATTCCTGATACTCTAGCTGAATTTACAACAATGTGTGAAAAAATAAGAGACAATGGACAGGTTCCAATTGTTTTACATAGAGTTGAAAACTGGCCTTTATCAACAGTATCTGATTTCTCAGATTACATTCCGGGTAAGTACAACGCAATTGCAGACATTCTAAATTCTGATGATCCTTTTGGTGATTCTACAAGTCTAGGACAGATGATTAAAATATATACAAACTTTAAAGCTAATGGATTCTTTGAGAAGAATGTTTATACAGACTTTGGTGTTGCAATGGATGCTGTATCTCAAGGCAAAGCTGGTATGATGTTATTTGGTTCATGGTTGATTCCACAGTTAAAATCTAGAGTTCCTGAAGGAACTGATCCAAGCATCATCAAGTTTGATGCTGCAGTAGATTACGGCAGTGGCAGACACATCACTCTAACAAACGAATGGGATTGGGGTTTGAACAAACAGTCTCCAAACAAAGAAAATGCTAAAAAGTTCTTAGATTATATTTCAAAGAGAGCAGATGTTATAGCTAAGACTGGATTTATTGATGCTAGAACTGATGTAACTCCTATCGTTCCTGAATTATATTCCATGATTGATCAGAAGATTGCTGATGGAACAGTCACACCTATCTATACCACTCAAAAGAGTGATGACTATTACAAAGTAGAAGAGATTCTATCTGATGCTGACCTTTGGGCAGATTACAAATATGTTGGATTGCTGTTTGACTCTTATGATACAGAGAATCCTGGTTGGGATAATTATAAAAAAGAAGTTAAGACTCAAAATAAATATTTCTTAAATTCTAAGAAATCTTTGGGTTATTAACATTAAGATTGCCGGCTAGATTTCTAAAAGTAGCTATTAAAAATGGGATGATAGATATTTATAACTGTCCATTTTGTAGCTACTTTTTATAGCTGGTTTGATTGATTCTATTATATTAGAGGAGAACATTTTGAAATCTAAGAAACAAGAGAAGCTATTGATTTGCTTATTTTTATTATGTCCATTGGTTTTTTTGTTGATTTTTTCATACACACCAATTCTGTTGAATGTGTACTTGAGTTTTACAAATTGGAAGGGCTTTGGAGATATTAACTTTGTTGGCTTATCAAACTACAAGAGATTGCTGACTGATCCCAGATACATTCAATTATTTAAGAACTGTCTGTGGTATATGTTGGTTGCTATTCCACAGTTACTGTTTGCATTCATATTGGCAGTAATAGTCAACACACCTTTTAAAGGAATAAAAGTATTTAAAGGAATAGTTATTTTTCCTTATCTACTCAATGGAGTTATAGTTTCAACTATATTCATTCTGTTTTTCAATCCTGAAGGAACATTGAATATAATGCTTGGAGCATTTGGAATGGACAGTCTTCAGAACAACTGGTTGCAGAATTTGAAGTTGGTAAATCCAGCAATAGCCTCAGTCAGTATTTGGCGTTACTACGGATTGGGTTTCCTTATGTTCTATGGTGCACTGCAATCTATTCCAACAGAAATATATGAAGCTGCATCTCTTGATGGTGTCAATAAAATGCAAGAGATCAGATATATCATGGTTCCTTACATCAAGAAAGTGCTTCTCATCAACATAATACTCAGTATATCTGGTTCAATTCAAGTTTTTGAAATTCCATATATCATGGTTGGTGGAGCAAATGGAACAATGACTCCTGTTATCTCTATTACTCAAAACATGCAATCAAACAGAGTTGGTTTTGCTTCAGCATTATCTATCCTGGTATTCTTTATTGTTGTAATTGCAGTATCGGTTCAAAGACTTGTTGTGAAGGAGAAAGATTAAATGAAGTATGAATCAAAATCGTATAGAGTTATTAAAAAAATATTGATAGTTTTTTCAATAGCTTTTGCAATCATCCCCATGGTACCTGTGTTCTTCATGGCATTCAAAACACGAAGTCAACTGAAATCAACAAGTTATTTTACACCACCTGAAAGCTTTTTAAATATGTATAATTTTAAATACGCAATCAATTCTGGTGATCTGATATCCAGCTTGATAACAACATTCATCATCTTGACCATCTCGCTGATTATAATCTTATTTTTCTCAAGTATGGCAGCATACGCCATTGAGAGATTTGAATATAAATTGAAAAAAACTATATTGGGTGTTTTCATGATGACCATGTTCATTCCTATTGTTACAACTCAAGTTGTAGTTTTTCAAATGATGTACAAGCTAGGATTGGTGAATTCAATATGGTCAGTAATAATAAACTATTCAGGAGT
>JALNVT010000249.1 GCA_023231265.1 Sphaerochaetaceae bacterium | reverse complement strand
TTACATATTTTTCAAGTTTGGTAAAGTTTTGATTCTTTGACATACTTATAAACTTCCTTACTTAATAAAGTTGAGAAATCTTGATTTTTATTAGCTCTATCTCTAATTGTTGATGAAGCATCTACCATTATTTCATTGGTAACATACTCAAAATCAATACCTTCAGGTATCTCAACATCACTTTCTTCGCGCCTAATTACCACAAGGTCAACTTTTTTTATAAGATCTGTAAAACGATACCACTTTTTTAAAGTTGGTATTAAATCATCTCCCATCACAAGCCCAAGTTTACCTTCAAACTCATAATTTTCATATAACGTTTTAACTGTATCATATGTATAGGATACTCCACCTCTTCTTATTTCACAGTCATCAACAATCAATTCAATATCACAATCCTGAGGATATAGTTCCCTATATTCTTTGACTGCAATTTTCAACATATTAATTCTATCTTTGGGTTGAGTTGGAGTTTTATCTTTTTTGAAATTATTGATCGCTACAGGCACAAGAATAAACTTCTTGTACCTGGTGCTATTATAAACGGTATGAATTAAATGAAGATGTCCTAAATGAACAGGATCAAAACTTCCACCGAATAAAGCTGTAGCAACCATTATTTTACCTCTTCAGGATTTTCTGGATAATAAGCATCATTATCAACGTGTGCCGAGAAACCACCTGCCGCATTATTACGGAGAGTTTCTAATGTCTCGTTTTCGTTGTCACCAACCATTTTAATAAAGCTCTGTTTTACTTCGTCTACACCTTGTTCAAGGTAAACACATAAACCAATAACCTTAATGTCTGGATATTTTGCTTTTAATTCTTCTAAATGCTTTGGAGCATCTTTTTCTTCTTCATCTAAGTGGGTGCCGATAATAACTTTAGGTTTATCTAAAAGTTCTGGACTGTAAGCTTCAAGCTCGTCTGATAACTTTTCATAAGCAGTTAAATATCTATCATCACTTAAATCAATTAAAAATGCCAAACCTGTGGTTCTACTGATATGTCTTAAAAACTTAAATCCCATACCTGAGCCTTCACTGGCTCCTTCAATTATACCTGGAATATCTGCTAAAACAATATCGTGATCACCATAGCGCATCATGCCGAGTTGGGGAATTTTAGTGGTAAAAGGATAACTTGCTACTTTACTTCTTGCATTACTTAATACATTAAGAAGAGTAGATTTACCAGCATTTGGATAACCTACGAAACCAATATCTGCAATAACAAGTAGTTCAACACCAATTCTTATTTCAGTACCTTTTTCGCCTGTTTGAGCAAAACGAGGAGTTTGTCTTGAAGCTGTTCTAAAGTGCCAGTTACCCTGTCCACCTTTTCCGCCTGTCAAAAATACCCAACGATCGACTCCAGTTAAGTCTTTAATTAATTCACCGGTCTCTGCATTTTTAATTATTGTACCTGGTGGTACATCTATTTCTATATCATTGCCGTTAGCACCATAACATCTTGATGAAGAACCATTATGACCATTTTCTGCCCTGAAAGACCTAGTCAGTTTCAAATGTCCTAATGTTCTAATGTTATTTTTAACAACAAATACTACGTCTCCACCACGGCCGCCATCGCCACCGTCTGGACCGCCTCTTTCAACGTATTTTTCACGTCTGAAAGAAACACAACCATTGCCCCCGTTTCCGGAGGCAACGTCTAAATAGGTCTCGTCTGAAAAACCAAACATAACAACCCTTTACTTAAAAAATAAGTTAATAATACTATTATTTTGCTTCAGCTGGAACAACACATTTTTTGTTTGTGCTGTCGTTGATAACAACTTCGCCATCAACAGCTTCAATAGTAACGAATTTACGATTCTTTCTTGAATAGTATTTTACGTGACCATCGATTTTAGCAAATAAAGTATAATCTGAACCACAACCAACATTTTCACCAGGGTGGAATTTTGTACCGTGTTGACGAACAATAATTTCACCTGCTGTAACTAGTTGACCACCGAAACGCTTGATTCCCAAGCGCTGTGCATTAGAATCACGACCATTCTTAGAGGAGCCGCCACCTTTCTTATGTGCCATATTTCTATCTCCTTACTTAGCGATCTGTTCGATTTTAATCAAAGAATATTTTTCACGGTGACCTTGAGTCCTGCGATATCCTTTTCTTTTGTGGAACTTGTAAACTTTGATTTTGTCGCCTTTCTTTACGTCTTCTACTACTGTTGCAACAACTTTTGCACCAGCAACGAAAGGAGCGCCAAACTTTGCACCATTCTCATCTACTACAGCGAGAACAGATTCATAAGTAAGCTCTGCGCCTACTTCTTGATTGACTAAATCAACCTGAATAGTTTTACCCTCTTCAGCTTTATATTGCTTACCGAGAATTTCAACGAGTGCGTACATTTAGATACATCCTTGTTCTTTATTTATGATTATTAATAACAATTTTAAGTTTTTTTAACAACACCTATTTGAAAATAATTGTACTAAATATAAGAAAATAACACTTTAAAACCTACCTATCGTTCGGAAGTAATATACGAACATCTAAAACTAACAAAATATGCAACCTCAAAATATTTTAAATTTGTACCCACATAAATAAAAATACAAAGCTTGAACATCATCATATTGAAAACAAACTGATTGGTCGGTATTATTGCAATATGAATAAAAACAATACATCAGAAAAACTCTTAACAGCATTGATTGAAATGGCCTCACAAAAAGGACTGGACAACATATCGCTGTCCATGCTTGCATCTCAACTCAATATTTCGAAAAGTACAATATTCTCTCATTATAAAAACAAGGAAGAATTGGTTGATAAGATGTATATAAAAGGTAAAACTCTCACCCTCAATCTTGGAATGGATTTCTCATTTAAAGGTGATGCAAAATCTGTATTAACAAGAGCTGTTGATTATTGGCATACTGTATACAGTTCAATTTCATCTTTCCATCGTATCGTTGAAATGCAAAAATACATTGATGAGAGAGCCATGAACATATCATTATCGATGGAAGCCATGATTAAAGCTCAAGCTCAGATTGTAATAGAGCAGTTGAATGATACAGAACGTCTCAACATTGACGATCTTGACTTTGCAGTAGAATGTTTTTCAACAACCATAACAAAATACCTTCAGAAGGAAATGCTCGATAATGGAGAGGACTTCTGGTGGCAAGAAGAAAGATTTATAAACAGATTCTATACAGCTTATAAAGCATAAAAAAAATCTAGGAAACATTATGCTTCCCAGATTTTTTAGAAATTTAAATATTATATTTATTACATACTCTCAAGGAATGTAACACCAACAAGTGGGAAAGCATTCTTGATTGTCTGAAGTACCAATGATGATAATCCCATTCTAGCTACAACAACATTTTTATCTTCAGCTTTTAAAATCTTATTATCATGATACCATTTACTGAATAATTTTGTTAAATCATAAAGATATGAACATATAACAGATGGGTCAAAATCTTTACCTGCTTTTTCAACAATTTCAGGATAAAGAGCAATTGATTTGATCAACTCTCTTTCTTCTGGTTGTGTCAAATATTTTGAATCAAACTCTATTGAAGCATA
>JALNVT010000248.1 GCA_023231265.1 Sphaerochaetaceae bacterium | reverse complement strand
GTTTTTCTGATGCTGCAAAGATACCATAGTTTTTCATGTTCTTCTTTATGGCAGTGAGGTGAATATTCATGCCACCTACTACTTTAGATGATGTTTTAAGAATCTCATCAACTGCTAAAAATGCTTCAGGAAGCACAATACGACGATTTGCACTGTCATCAAGTGTTCTTTCTAGAAAAGTTGAAGATGCATTCTGCCATGTTGTATTTGGTTGAGATGATACAAATCTGCAGAGGCTGTCTATCTTTTCACTGTTGATTGGATTTCTCTTGAATGGCATTGCAGAGGAGCCAACTTGCTTCTTACCAAATGGTTCTGACCACTCTCCGATAGGTGGTGATTGAAGAAGTCTGAAATCGATGAAGAACTTGTAGAGGGTACAGGAGAGGGAAGAGAGTGCATTGACAACTCTCAAATCCTGCTTTCTTGTGTAGACCTGAGTTGAGGCACTGAATGCTTTTAAATCTAAAGCTTCCATGACCTTGCTTTCCATTTCAAGAGGACTCATTCCTGTTCCACTCAACAACTCTGTGTAACTTGCAGCAGTACCAACAGCACCTTTCATTCCCTTACCACGGATGTTGTCTCTTACATTTTCTAGATCTTTGATGTCATCAATTAAATCTTGTGCAGTTTGAGCAAATCTGTAACCAACAGTGGTTGGTTCTGCAGGCTGAATGTGTGTGAAAGCCATGCATGGTAGATCTTTGTATTCACTCATCTTGTCAACAAACAATGAAAGAAGTTCTTTTGATTTATGAATTGTTATATCAAGAGCTTCTTTAAGTCTTATTGCATCCATGTTATCAAGCACATCCATGCTTGTTGCACCTAAATGGATGATTGAGCCTCCATTTGGGCACTGCTCTGCATATGTTTTGATCTCTGCCATCAAATCATGATGAATTTCATTTTCAATTTCGGTAGCTCTGTCGATATCAATATCATCTTTATGAGCTATCAATTCTTTCACTTGCTCTTCACTAACAAGTCCTGCTTCCATCTGAGCGGTAGCTAAAGCAATCCACACCTTTCTAAGAAGTGTTCGTTTGTGTTTCTCACTGTAAATTGATTTCATTTCATCAGTGCCATATCTCCATGTAAATGGAGATAAATAAGTCTCATGAGTAAAGCTTGTCATACAGGTATGTCCTTTTTTATTTATCTAAGCAATGTATTTCAAATGCCAGGTATCTCAACTCTATTGCATATATAAAGTATCGTCAATAAAGAGAAAAATGAAATTTTGAAATAACTAAAATTCAGATGTCAATTTCTATATATATCTCAATGATAACAATTGAAATGACAACTTAAAAAATAGAAATCCCTCAGTATTAACTGAGGGATGCTATATTCTAAGAATTATAGAATGATGATTTGATCTCTTTCTGGTCCAACAGAAATGAACTTAATAGGGCAACCAACAAGTTTGCCAATTTCAGTTACATATTCTTGAGCCTTTACAGGTAAATCTTCCCATTTTCTAGCATTGGAAGTATCTTCCATCCAACCATCAAATTCTTTGTAGATTGGTTTTGCTTTCTCTTGAAGAGCTGTTTCAGGAAGTTCTTTAACAATCTCACCATCGATATCATAAGCAACACAAACTTTGATTTTTTCAAATGTGTCTAAGATATCCATTTTTGTGATTGCAAGACCTGTGAAACCATTGATCCAACAGGAGTAATCAGCAGCTACTGCATCAAACCAACCAGTTCTACGAGGACGACCTGTTGTAGCACCGTATTCGTGACCTAAGTCTCTAAGTTTGTCACCGTCTTCACCGAAATCTTCACTCATGAATGGACCACCACCAACGCTAGTTGCGTAAGCTTTCAATACACCATAAATGTCTGTAATTCTTCTAGGAGAGATACCAGCACCAGAACAAGTACCACCAGCTGTTGGGTTGCTGCTTGTTGTGTATGGGTAGATACCCCAGTCTAAATCTCTCATGATACCAAGTTGGCCTTCAAGAAGGATATCTTTGTTTTCTGTATAAGCTTTTCTTACAAGAGGAACCATATCGATGATTTTATCACCATAGATTGATTTCCATTTAGCACAGAGTGCCATCATGTCATCAAGTTTTACTTCAGGTAAACCAAAGTATGATAGTTCTCTGTTCTTTCTAGGAAGAAGCATTTCGAGTCTAGTTATAAGTCTATCTTCATCTAAGATATCAACAGCTCTGATACCACTTCTTGCAGCTTTATCACTGTAACAAGGACCGATACCTTTCTTTGTTGTACCAATTTTCCATTCACCAGCTTTAGATGCTTCTTCAGCACCGTCTAACATCTGGTGGAAAGGCATGATGATGTGAGCTCTTTTGTCGATAAATAAATTATCTACTGTAACACCAGCTGCTTTAATTTGATCGAGTTCTTCGGTCATTGTATCAAAGTTAACTACTGTACCAGCTCCAACAATGTTAATTGTGTTAGGATTAAAAATGCCAGATGGAATGATGTGTAAAGCAAATTTACCATTATCATTGATTACAGTATGACCTGCATTGTCTCCACCTTGGTAACGAATACACATATCAGCTTTAACAGCTAAATAGTCTACAATTCTACCTTTACCTTCGTCGCCCCACTGGGCTCCTACGATAGCACTAATACTCATTATTTACTCCTTGAGGCATGTCTTTCAACCATTGCCTGTTCTAGTTTGTAGTGTTCATCAATATCATCTGCATCCCATGGATATTTGATCCAAAAATCAGGAATTTCTTCTGCAGCATAATATCGTTTGATCTCTGGAGGGAAATCTACATCTTTGTCTTTTAGCTTATTGTGGAGTACCAAAACAGCAATTTCTTCTGGTTTGTATTTCAATAGCTCTCCAACACAATATGCAAGAGTTGCTCTTGTATCATCAACTTCATCAATCAACAATACTTTCTTTCCTCTGATCTGTTCCTGCACTTCATCTATCCACTGAATTTTAGTTGGATAGTCACCGTGCTTTTTGTCGACTCCGTAATAGGAAATACCTACTGCGTAGATTGGTCTGTTTATAAAGGTTTTCATAATTCTAGCTGGTATAAAACCACCAGATCCAATTGCGACAATCACATCGGGGTTAAAGGAGCTAGAAATTAGCTTTTCAGCTAAACCTTTTACTGATTTATGTACAGTCTTGTAGCTTACATAATACTTTTCTTTTTCCATTGGAAATACCTTTTATAAATTAATTTATCTATTCGTCTTGTGGATACATCTCTGCAATATAAGGTAGAGTTCTATATCTCTCATTATAATCTAGGCCATAGCCAACAACCCATACATCTGGAATTGTAAAACCGACCCAATCAATTTCTACGGGAACTGAATGTCTTTCTGGTTTGTCTAGCAATACAATAGTTTTAACACTTAAAGTCTTTCTAGATTTGAAGTTCCTAATCAAATAATCAAGAGTGTTGCCGGAATCTAAAATGTCTTCAATAATCAAGACATGTCTTCCTTCGAGGTTCTCTCTTGTATCCATAAGCATACGCACATTACCGGTGGTTTCTGCTCCTGAGTAGGATGATAAAGCAATGAAATCAACTACGTGTGGAATTGTCAATTTACGGCACAGGTCTGC
>JALNVT010000247.1 GCA_023231265.1 Sphaerochaetaceae bacterium | reverse complement strand
GGCAAAGCAATATCTTGGTTCCGATTCTCTGCAGATGAGTGAGATCATAAAATCTCTTGAAAGAAAGAGAGAGGAAGCCAGAGAGAGATTGGCTAAAATTGAAGAGATGGAAGCAAAGCTTCGCGTTGAGCAGAAGAAGGCTGATCTGTATGAGTTGAAACTCAAACAGCAGGAATTCATTCTGAAGAAGAACCAGAGCACAGATCTATCTAGATTTGTTGAGCAGACCAGGTCAGAACTTGAAAAATTGGTTGCAGATCTTGTAACAGGGGAGCTCACCAAAGAAAAGAAGAAGAGTGTGAAAAAATTCATCGACAGTGTTGGCTCTCAAGAAGCAAAGCTGATCAGTACCGTAAAAAAAGAAGAAGAGGAGATTGCAACCAAAGATAAAGATCCTTTTGTTCTCAAAGAAGGTATGGATGTTCTCTGTGGTAAGAACAGACGAGAGGGAACAGTTCTGAAAAAAGATGGCAACAGAAAATGGAAGGTTCAGGTTGGCTCCATGAAGATAACATTCAAAGAAGCAGATCTGTATCCTTGTGAGAATGTCAAGAAAGCTGAAACTCATAAAGTAGCTGTTAGCTATCACAATGACTCTCCAAGACCAAAGACTGTCATTGATGTTAGAGGTTTCACCTTAGAAGAAGCTTTGAATGTTGTGAGCACTCAGATAGAAGCATGTGTCGTCCATGATTTCTCAAATTTTTCAATAATTCATGGCCTTGGTGATGGAATTCTTCAGAGAGGAATTCAGGAGTACCTCAAGACACAGAATGTTGTTAAGGACTATCGATTTGCGATGCCAAATGATGGTGGAATGGGAAAGACATACGTCGTGCTTTAAATAGCGTATAGATAAAAAAGAAGACTGAATTTGATGGTTCAGTCTTCTTTTTGGGCTCTTCAAAGAACTAATATAAATTTATTATTTCTTCTTTTCTCTCGAGAATCTCATCTGAAAGGAGCATCTTGAATACCTCATCCTCTCCAATTCTATCGATGACCTCTGCAAGACGCTCTCCACGATTTCCTCTGTCTTTGAAGAACAGAAGTGTCTTCTCAATCAAGGCAAAAAGTTGCTCTTCATTGAAATAGCCAGGTACAGTGGTTGCAAGTCTTGTCTTCTTGCCCCATCTACCACCAATCACAACTTTATACATTGTTTTTGTCTCTGAGATCTTATTGAAAGTGCAGTTGCTTATGCAGCGACCACAGTTGTTGCAGATATCTTCATCCCAGATCAATTCATTGTTTTCATCTCTGCTTACAGCATGCATTGGACATTTTTCAACAACCTGGCATACCTTGCAGTCCTTACAGTCTTTGAGTTCAAAGAATCTCTGTCCAATGATACCGAAATCATTTAGATCAGGTTTCACACAGTTGTTGGGGCATCCTCCAACAGCAATTTTGAATTTGTGTGGAAGTTTGACTGCGTGGTATTTAGCATAGTATTCATCATGTATTTTTTTAGCCAGTGCCTGTGTGTCGTACAATCCAAAGATGCAGGTGCTGCCTTTGCAGCTGGTTATAGGTCTAACTATGGGGCCGGTTCCACCTGTTTCAAGTCCAGCCTGAGCTATGAACTTCTGAAAGTTAGAAACTTCCTCAAAAGGAATTCCTGGGACTTCAATTGTCATTCTGCCTGTCATGGCAAGCTGACCATTGCCATATTTTGCGGCTGCTTTCTGAAGAACATCCATCTCTGATGAACTCATCACTCCGTTTTCAGTTATAACTCTAGCTGAGAATTGTTCTGTATTGCGATTTATCAATACGCCTTGGCCTTTAAGGTTTTTAATGTCTTGAGTTGTGATAGCCACTTGTTCTCTCCTGATATTTAGTTGTTTACTCAAAGAAGAGTATCACTATTGAGATATTCATAACAGATAAAATACAAAAAAAGGTTGTTTTTATTTGTTGCTAACTATGAATCATTGTTGAATTGTAGGGCTTTGTTATATGTATTTGTGATGTTTTTGATTGTCTTAACATTGCGTCATGAATATTCTGTAAGTAGAATCACGACTATGAAAAATAAACTGACTAAATACTTAATTTTGGATACTGTGCACATCTTTCTCTTTGTCATACTGTACGACAGAGGATCAACTGGAATGAGCATTCACGAAATTGCAGGTTTGACAATGCTCTCACTGTGTGTTGTCCATGTGGTCATACATCCTAAATATGTTGTGAATACCACCAGAAAGGCATTTTCTAGAGGGAGTGGATTGAGCAAAAAGGCTCGGTTCTCATATATGCTGTCATTTCTTATGGCACTGGCTTTTATTTTGATGATTGTATCATCAATTTCTATAAGTCAGGTGGTTTTCAATAATCGTGGGACAATCTTTATGAAGCATCTTCATAGAATGTTGGCTGCCTTGCTTCTGTTGATGGTTGGAATTCATCTGGGACTGCATTACAAGATGATTGCAAGAAAGCTCAAGATGAACAAAATAGTATCAATAATCATGATTGCATCAGCACTTATATTTGGTATTTATTCTCTTTCAACAGGGAAATATATAAGCTACTTAACATCTGCAGTTTCCAGTGCTGAGGAACATGCTTCATTTCAAGGCGGAAGAGGGCAAGGAAATGGGAATGCTCAAGGTTCTGGACAGAGATATTCAAGAGGAATTGATTTTGCAAAAACAGGAATCACTGTTTTATCATATGGATCAATTATTTATGTATTCTGCTTTGCAACATATGCCATTGAATCAGGTTTTAAAAAGAAGACAAAACAGATACTAACTTAAATTTAAAGCTTTATTAAAAAATAAATCAGAAAGCTGCGTCTTCATGACGTGGCTTTTTAGTTTTAAAAACCACAAAATTCATCCAGCAACAATGTAACTTAATCTCTTAAGTCATCTAATTTGCGCCTTGAAATGGAGGCTTGAAATTAATTTTTGAAGAATACTGTACATATATGAGTTAATTGCGTAAATTGACGTAATTGTACAAGGAATTCTCAAATACTCACATACAACGATATTTAATGAGAAGAGCCTACACAAATTTGTTATCAGTGATAAGGAAAATAGAGAATGGACGATAAGAAAAGAAAGTATACCGTGATAATTTTGAGCATCATGGTATTCTTGGCCAATGGAGATAACTATGCATCAGCAACACTAATAAGCAGCATAGCTAAAGATTTAGGACTCACAATAAGTGCAGCATCAATTTCAGTTACATCATACATGCTGGGATTTGGTCTGTTTACATTGATCTTTGGACCACTTGGAGATAAATATGGAAAGGCTAAAATAGTAAATATAGCAGCAACCGGTACTGCAATATTCAGTATTTTAGGCGCCGTTGCATTCAACATATCAAGTCTTGTGACATTCAGATTGATAAACGGAATGTTTGGTTCAGGAATTTTTCCTGTAACACTCGCTCTAATTGGAGAGATGTTTGATGATAAGGATAGACACAAAGCAATAGCAGGTGTTATGAGTATGGGCTTTTTAGGAAGTGCGTCTGCAACCATCATTGGTGGCTCAATTGCATATCTAGCTTCCTGGAGAATGGTATATCTTGTATATGGAGTGGGAGAGCTCATTCTTGCTCTTATTATGCTCCAGTAT
>JALNVT010000246.1 GCA_023231265.1 Sphaerochaetaceae bacterium | reverse complement strand
AGGTCGATTGCCTTATCAGGAAGGAAACGGTTTGTTATATATCTGTTTGATAGAACACCAGCTGCTACAAGAGCTTCATCCTTGATTCTTACACCATGATGAACCTCGTATTTATCTTTGATACCACGCAGTATTGCAATTGTATCTTCAACAGAAGGCTCTTTTGTATATACAGGTTGGAATCGTCTCTCTAAAGCCTTATCACTTTCAATGTATTTTCTGTATTCATCTAGAGTTGTTGCACCAATTGCATGCAGCTCACCTCTAGCCAAAGCAGGCTTGATCAAGTTGGAAGCATCAGTTGAGCCTTCGGCTGCACCCGCACCAACTATGGTGTGAAGCTCATCAATGAACAGAATGATTTGACCTTCACTTCTGGTTATCTCATTGATGACAGCTTTGAATCTCTCTTCAAATTCACCTCTGAATTTTGCACCTGCCAATATGGCTCCCATATCAAGGGACAATAATTTTTTGTTTAGTAATGATTCTGGAACGTCTTTTGAAACAATGCGTTGAGCAAGACCCTCTACAATTGCTGTCTTACCAACACCAGGCTCACCTATCAACACAGGATTGTTCTTTGTTCTTCTTGAAAGTACCTGCATCAGACGTCTGATTTCGGCATCACGGCCAATTACAGGATCAAGTTTTCCGGTTCTAGCCAATTTTGTTACATCACGGCAATATTTCTCAAGACTCTTGTATCTTGATTCTGGGTCATTGCTGTTGATGGTTTGACCACCTCTGATGTCCTTAAGTGCTTCCATGACATTGCTTGAAGTGACTCCAAGACCTGATAGCATCTCTTTTGTTTGACATTTTGATTTTAAAATTGCCAACAGAAAGTGTTCAGTACTTACATATTCATCTTTGAAATTTGTACTTTCTTTTTCTGCGTCATATAATAAATTGCCGGCTTCGTTTGAAAGACTTTCCTGTGAAGATGTTCCATATGTTTTAGGAAGCTTCTCAATCAAATTTTTCAAACCACCCACTACAGAATCAGGAGATACCCCTATTTTTTCAAACAGTGGTGGCAGCAAGCCATCTTCCTGATTCATCATAGCTAATAGTAAATGTTCAGTTGTTACTTCTGGATTTGCACTTTCATGAGCAAGAGAACTTGCACTTTGAAGTGCTTCTTTCATTTTGATGGTCATTGAATCTATATTCATAAATACCTCGTGTGTTTTCTCTCTCTAAGTAATACAAATATAATAAAACAAAACGTCATCGACAACTAAAATATAGAATTTGAATTGCACTATTTTTTATAAATAAATAGATACCTATAAATAATGTCTTTGCTCTTATCAAGATTTTCTGCACCGAGAAATACAGCTTCCAAACAGAAAGATTCTAAAAGGAATGTTATGTGCTCTGTTATCTCTTCAATGTTGATATCACTCACAATATCCCCTGCATCCTTACCCTGTCTAAGCAATCTTTTAAATAGAATATTCAATTTAGCAGTTCGTTTTAAAATCACTTTATTGAAATCTGTACCTTCTCTTTTCATCAAAATCATGACGTCAACAAGAGATGATAGCTCTGCAAGATGAGCGATTCCATATTCAAGTACATCGTTACATATCCAGAAAATTCTATCCATGGCATTCTCATCATTGCTCCATGCATAATCTGCATACTTCTTGAACATTCTTCCTGTAACCAGTTTGACAGCAAAATAGTATATTTCTTCTTTGTCTTTGAAATATTGATAAATCGTAGGACGAGAGATACCACATTCGTGAGCAATTAAGGAAAGGTTGGAATCTTTGTAGCCCTCTCTAGCAAAAACATCCAGAGCTGTTTTCAGTATTTTTTCCTTCCTTAGGTCATGATTAATCTTCTTTGGCATATCTTCTCCTGATGCCTAAATAACTTTTTTTGTTATAGACATTTAAAACTTCAAGATACATAATAATATAAACTATAAGCAGGGGCAATGAATATGATATTAATTTTGACACTTTTATGCATAATTGTACTAATAATTTTAGTACTCAGCATAAGAACAATTACAATCCAAAATAAATTTAAGAAATCTTCAAAACAGACAGAGAACAAACAGAAAAATAAATTTATAGATTACAGCAGCCAGGAACCTATCGAGATACTGACAGGTGCAATAAAATACAAGACAATAAGCTACAAAGATCCAAGTCTTACAGATTGGAAGGAATTTGATAAATTCCATGAATACCTCAAAGAGAAGTTCCCACTGACATTTGAAAAATTATCATATCCATGTGATACAAAGTACAATCTGATCTTCAAGTTTGAAGGTAAAGACACCTCAAAAAATCCATTGCTTCTCACCGCACATCAGGATGTTGTTCCAGCTGAGGCAGAGAACTGGGATACTCCTCCATTTGTAGGAACACAGAAAGATGAATATCTGTATGGAAGAGGATCTTTTGATGTGAAGATTGAAGTCATTACAATTCTACAATCATTTGAAGAGCTTCTAAGAAAGAATGAGAAGCCAAAAAGAACAGTATTCGCTGCATTTGGTTGTGATGAAGAAGCTTCTGGAGATAATGGTGCAATCAAAATTGCTGAGCAGTTCAAGAGAGAGGGAATTCATTTTGATATGGTTCTTGATGAAGGCGGAGCTGTTGCAGAGGATTACCTGAAGGGAATAAATGATCCAATAACAGCAATTGGAATTGCAGAGAAGGGATATCTAGACCTGAAGATAAAAAGAGTCAAAAATGGTGGCCACTCTTCAACTCCAAACTTCCCTACTGCCATGGGAGAGATAGCAGATGCCGTTGCTAAGATTGAGAGGAATCCTATGAAAACCAGAATAACTCCTCCAATAAAGAACTTGATCACAACTCTTGGAAAGAGTGCTCCTTTCTCAATGGGACTTCTGTTCTTGAATCAGGGAGTCACCGCTCCAATCATCAAGAAGGCTTTTTCAAAGGGCTCAACAACAAGAGCTCTTATAAGCACAACAATAACTCCAACAATGATATTTGGTAGCAATGCTCCAAACATAATTGCAAAAGAAGCATATGCAGTGTTGAACTGCAGAATTCTTCCAGGACAGGATGAAAAGGATGTGATAAATCACATCAAGAAAGTTGTAAAAAATGATAACATAGAATATGAAGTTCTGAACTACAAGAAGGCAAGTCCAATATCTCCAACAGGCAATGATGAATGGAACACACTGACAACCACTATCAGAAGGACCTTCCCAACTGCCATAACATCAAGCTTTCTGATGATGGGTGCAACAGATGCAAAGAACTATCATATTGTATGTGACAACATATATAGATTTGAACCTTGCCAGATGAATCAGACAGAGATAAATAAGATGCATAACGACAATGAGAGAATCTCATTCAAGAACATTCACAATGCAACTAAATTCTATTTAGATTTAATCACCACTTTCTAATTTGTTTTGGGACATAGTCATAGCATCATCGCTTTCAAGTGATGGTGCTTCTTTTTTATCTTCCTGTAGGCTCTCAATATAATGAAGCTTTCTGCTCATAACTCTTGTTCGAGTCCCAAGGTTATCTATAGAATTTGTTGCCTGATTGAGACGCTGCTGCACCTTCTCTACTTGAGATCCAAATCTCTCGAATTCAGTTTTAACTGCT
>JALNVT010000245.1 GCA_023231265.1 Sphaerochaetaceae bacterium | reverse complement strand
TCCTGCAATCAAGAACATGATCACTGCTGTCAAAACTATGATAGCAATCACTGTTATGATTATAGGATTGAAACCTGCTAGAAATGATGGAAGAATTATCTTCCATATCATAGCACCGGAAAATAAAAAGGATACCAAGGCTTTTGCACCTATCCAACCCGCATATAAGAGTAAGGATAATGCAAATATAACCAGCAAAATCAATTCATAATTAAGGCGATATATACCAACTAATGTAACATTCTTGATTCCATTATCAACAATGTATGGAGTTACCAATGCTGTATTCCCTTCATCGTATACAGTATCAAGCTCCATTTTTCCAATGAGGTAATTAACGCCACTGACTTCACTTCCTTTATATTTCCCATTCTTTATAATTACATCAACACTCTGCTGACCAACTTTGGCAATGCCATATTGCTCAACATTTGTGTTGTCCACACGAACAACCTGAGCTCTAACAGCTCTATTGCTATTCGTGTTTGAATATTGATTTGGATACAGCATAAGAGCTACTGTAATGATACTCATAACCACTGTTATTATTATATTTGATCTACTGTTAGACCGTCTTACATTTATCATATGCTTTTCCAAAATCCTTTATATTATTAGTTTAAAACATTCACCATGAAGTTGAATAAATCAGTATTATCGAATACTCCATTGATCTGTTCTGAACCTGGACCTTGAGCAAATGTAGCTACAGGAACTGCTGTGTGAGAATAAGATGTCCATCCGATACCAGCTCTGTTGTTAAGAATATGAGTTATTTCCATTACAAATGGTTCATAACCACCGTATAGCAAGTAATCTTGAGTTGTATTTCCAACAATGACCTCACCTGCAACTGATCTTTTAAGAGCAGCTTCCAATGATGCTCTCTCATTATCATTTAAGTCTGTCAATCCAAAGTAATTCTCAACATCTGATTCTAAATCTGATAAAGAGCAGTTATTTACAGTGTGAGATGCTTTATAATCTGCAAATTGATTGTAGGAATAACTCTCATAAGAGATGGTCTGTCCTGATAAAGTTGCAAATGCACTGTCATAATAAGTTCCAGCAAATCCAAGAGTCAGACCACCTGTTTCATGATCTCCTGTCACGATGATCAATGTATTTTCAGGATCTGTATTATAATAATCAATTGCAACTTGAACAGCATCATTGAATGCCAAAGTGTCATCAATAGCAGTAACAGCATCATTGGCATGACTTGCATGGTCAATTCTTCCAGCTTCAATCATCATGAAGAAACCATCATCGTCCATGCTCAACAGATCAATACCTTTTTCTGTCATCTGAGCAAGTGTTGGTTGATTTGCATCATCAATTGCATAATCCAAATGAGAATATCCAAACAGTCCTAAAACCTTATCACCTTTCTTTGGATTGTAGTTTAAGAAATCAGAGGTCTCATCTTCACTTATGAATGTTGTATAACCATCTTGAGCCATCATCTCAACAACATCTAAATCATCAGTTCTCTTAGATTTAAGACCTTCTTTGTTGTTCTTTCCAACAAAGTATCTGTAACCACCACCTGCAAGATAATCAACACCACTGTCACTCTCATCCAGTGCTATTTCATTCTCTGCATCTCTGTCCACATTATTTGAAATGAAAACAGCTGGAGTTGCATGGGTAACTCTTGTTGTTGTTACAATACCTGTAGCTTTTCCTGCATCTTCTGCATATGCCAATATAGATTTCAATTTGTTCTTGTTCATATCAACACTGATTGCACCATTGTATGTTTTACTTCCTGTTGCAATTGCAGTACCAGCTGCAGCTGAATCAGTTATTAACTGAGAACCTGAATAAGTTGTTGTCAAACCTTGATGATCAAAAGCTTCAAAACTTAACTGATCATAAATCTTGCCATCTAGAGAACCTAAATAAGCATCAGCTGTTGCTATCTGTGCAGTAGACATACCATCGCCTATCAATAAGATGATGTTCTTAGCACTGTTTTTTGTATTTACATTTTGATATGCTAATTGATTTTCATTAACACCTTGAGCAAAGAGCATTGATGATGCAACTGAAACTGTTGCCAATGCTGTAATAATTCGTCTGTTCATTTCAAACTTCCTTGTCAATATATTTGATATTTGAAAGATAGTCTTTAAATGTTAAGGATTGATGAATAAGATATTAACAAATAATGAGAAAAATATTTGAAAGATATAAATATCACATGTTTATCGAAGTTTCTGTGATATTTCTCTTTTATATGATGATATTGAGACCAAACGATACTAAAGGAACTCCTCTCAATTATCAAAAGCATCACAAATGTTATTATTATTGGTAATAAAAGATAATTTAGCTTTACTCTCCAATTCTATTGTAGTAGTATCTAATTCATTCATATGGCCTCTTATATTGCAAGTTTGATTGCTATCAATTCAAAAACAAGAGGTTATTTTATCCAATAAATATTACAAAACATATGTTAAATTATATTTTTCTTACCCCAACATATCTTCATAATTTCATTGAAACTCCATGGATTTATTTATTTAAGATATTCAAAATAAATGGTGGATAATTAAAATATGATGCGTATATAAAATTGAGCAATAGATATTATTGATTGAGGTAACTCTTGAGGTCAGAAGCAATCTTTCTTTGAGTCCTTATTTCAATGTGATAGCTGTTATAAATAAAAAATTAGAATAGGAATATTTGATTTAGATATATGAAATATATGTTTTCAAGCAAGTATCAACAAGTTCTTAAATAAGGTGTGTGTATGAGTTTTAAAAGCGATAAGTGCTTTGGTGTTATGTCTGGTAAACCAGTAACAAGTTATGAAAGCGAAGAAGAAGCTATTGATGGAATCAATTATATTAAAGATCATTTTAATAAATCAGTTCCTATGAGTTACTACAAATGTTCAAAATGTGGATATTACCACATTTCTCCAAAAAGTCGTGAGACAGAAAGCAAGCTATGTGATTGTAAAGATGAAAATGGCGAAGCAATTCAACTTTATGATACAAGAAAGGCTGCTATAATCAGAGCTACCGTATTGGCAAAAAAGACTGGTGTGAGACATAATGTTTATGCCTGTCCAAAAAGCACAGGTTTCCATGTAACAATTGAAAACCTTGATTCTTCAAAATAAATCTTGAAAGAATGTTGAATCTCAGAAATTGGTCTGCATCAAAAAGCAAGATGAAATTCTGATGATTAAACCTCCCATGTTGATTGATCAAGCTCAATTCAACATGGGAGGTCTTTTTCTATCCATTTAAAGTTAAAGATTCAGTTGATATTTAGGTCTCTTTCCGTCAAAGAAATCAATTATCGCATCGATGATATCATCTCCCATCCTGCATCTCGTTGCAGCGGTCGAAGATCCAATATGAGCTGTTATGAATAGATTATCCATCTTTAAAATCTCATCATCTTTATCAATTGGCTCTTTTTCATAGACGTCGAGAGAGGCAGAAAGAATGTCACCATTTTTAAGAGCGTCAATGAGAGCCTCACTATCGATGATTGGACCACGTGCAATATTTACTATTGATGCAGTATCTTTCATCATCTTGAATGTCTTCTCATTGAACATATGATATGTTGAATCACTCAAAGGAAGAGCCAAAACAACTACATCTGCAATTTTCAAACCTT
>JALNVT010000244.1 GCA_023231265.1 Sphaerochaetaceae bacterium | reverse complement strand
CTCTTCCCACAACTGCTCTGCTTCAAAACCGTATTGTTTTTTCTTTTTATTTTCATTGATGACATTGAAAATAATGACTGCAGTTACTATCAAAGCAATTACAATCGAGACTATATCCAAACTAGAGCCCAATATATTGACCTTGTGACTTGGAATGTAACCAGCTCCAATCCAGTTATAAGAATCAGGAAGAGGTCCTTTGGTTTGAGCTCTCAAAATAGTGTAAGTCAAACCACGTGCTATGAGCATGGTTGCAAGAGTTACAATGAAAGGTGGAATTGCAAGATATGCAACAAAGAAACCAACGAAAAGACCAAAAGCACAACCAACCAATAATGCTGTTAAAAATCCAACACCAATTGGTAAATTTAAATCAACAATCATGATTGCAGAGGCTGCTCCAGAAACAGCTACAACAGAACCAACACCCAAATCAATATTACCTGTAAGAACACAGAGCAACATACCAACAGACAATATGATTATGTATCCATTCTGCATCATAAGGTTATTTATGTTCATTGGGGAACTATTTGTACCACCAGTCAATAATGAAAAAAGCAAGAATATAGCAATCAAGGCAATCATCATACCATATTGTCTCATATCTATATTAAGTTTTTTATCTTTTAAGTTCATTTTTACTCTCTCCCTCTTTTTTTTGTATCGCGAATAATTTGAGTCATAATTGTTTCGGGAGTCATATCTTCCCCTTCCAATTCACCTATAATTCTACCTTCATTTATTACATAGACTCTATCAGAAACACCAATTGCCTCTGGCATCTCAGATGATATAACGATAACAGCTTTACCTTTTTGAGCTAATTCATTTATCAAAAGATAAATTTCATGCTTTGCTCCTACATCAATACCTCTTGTAGGTTCATCAAGAATCAGAACATCAGGTGTTGCCATAATCCACTTAGCAAGTACAACTTTCTGTTGATTTCCACCACTTAATGTATCAAGACGGGTATTTATACTTGGGGCTTTAACACCAAATTTGTTTTTATTATCTCGAGCATCACGAATCTCTTTATTTTTAAGGAGAACTCCATTCTTAGAGGCATAAACATCTGACAGCGAGGCCATTGTCATGTTGTGCATAATTGAATCTCCAAGAACCAAACCATAAGTTTTTCTATCTTCACTTGTGTATGCAATTTTATTATCGATTGCATCTTTAACATTGTTGATTGTGATCTTATTACCATGCATGTAGACATCGCCAGATATCTTTTGACCATACGATTTGCCAAAGATACTCATGGCAAGTTCTGTTCTACCAGCACCCATCAGACCTACAAGTCCAACAACCTCACCAGAACGAACATTGAAATTTACATCCTCTATTAACTTACGTCTCTCATCTTCTTGATGATATACATTCCAATTTTCAACTCTAAAAATTTCATTACCGATTTTACAATTTTTTCTTTTTGGATATATTTGAGTCAACTCACGACCTACCATAGATTTAACTATTACAGGTTCACTGAATTCATCTGTTTTCCTATCTAATGTTTTTATAACCTCACCATCTCTAATTACTGTGATTCTATCTGAAACTTTAGTGAGTTCCTGTAATTTATGAGAGATTATTATACTTGTTACACCCTCTTCTTTTAACTGAAGAATTATGTTTAGCAAGTGATCACTTTCTTCATCATTTAATGATGCAGTTGGTTCATCTAGAATTAACAAACTAACATTTTTTGCAAGTGCTTTAGCAATTTCAACTAACTGTTGCTTACCAACGCCTATTTGACATATCTGTTGATTGATATCTTCATTTTTCAATCCAACTCTTTCAAGCATCTCTTTAGCTTGTACTTGAGTTTTTCTCCAATCTATTATTTTTGTAGCATTACATCTCTCATTCCCAATAAACATATTCTCAGCAATTGTCAGAAGAGGAATAAGTGCCAATTCCTGATGAATTATAACAATTCCCTTCTCTTCACTCTGCTTGATATTATGAAATTTACATAACTCACCATTGAATAAAATATCACCCTCATAAGACTTATAGGGATACACTCCACTCAAGACATTCATCAGTGTTGATTTACCTGCACCATTCTCACCGCACAAAGAGTGTATCTCACCTCTTCTTACCTGCAGATTGACGTTGGATAAAGCTTTAACACCTGGGAATACTTTGGTAATGTTATTCATTTCTAGAATTAAATCTTCGCTCTTCATTTACATCTCCAATAATTAAAGTTCCCCGATAAGCAAAGCCTATCAGGGAGAAGTTTAAATAAACTATTTAAGTTGATCTGCTGTGTAATATCCACCATCAACAATAACTGTTTGATAGTTAGATTTATCTACAGCAACTGGAGTACAAAGATATGAAGGAACTATAAGTTTGTTATTGTCATATTGTGTAGTATCATTAATTTCAGGTTCTGAGCCTTCCAAAACAGCCTGTACCATTTTTACACATTTTTCAGCTAGAAGACGTGTATCTTTATAGATAGACATTGTCTGATAACCAGAGATAATATTTTTAACAGCCATCAATTCTGCATCTTGACCAGTAATTAAAGTCCAATTCTCACCCTTAGTATACCCTGCTCCTTCTAAAGCAGATCTGATACCATAAGCAAATCCATCAAATGCGGAGCATGCAATGTCTAGATGATCATTAGCATAGAAACCTGATAGGTAGTTCTCACAGTTCTGTTGAGCTGTTTCTTGTGACCATCTCAAAATACAAGTTTCTTGGAATGAAGTTCTTCCTGATTTACAGATCAAAACTCCATTATCTAGATAAGGCTGGAGAATTTCCATAACACCGTTATATAGGAACAGTGCATTGTTATCATCAGGAGATCCCATGAAGAATTCTATTGTATAAGATCTGCCCTCTGCTTTAGCAGTAGATAGTTCTTTAGTTTCTTCGATATACTGAGCAATAGCAGTTCCAACACCCTTATTATCAAATGTAGCGTAATAAGATACAGCGTCTGTGTCCATCAACAATCTATCATAAGCAATAACTGGAATATCATTGTCTTTTGCAAGTGCCAATGCATTTACAAGAGCTGAAGAATCAACTGCAGCTACTACCAAACAATCAACTTGCTTTGCAACCATATTCTCAACCTGAGAAACCTGAGCCTGCACATCATCTTCTGCATATTGCATCTCAACTTTGTATCCCAATGCTTCAAGTTGCTTTTTCATGTTAGCACCATCATTGATCCATCTTTCAGAACTCTGGGTAGGCATACAGACCCCAACAGTTTTAGAAGTGTCACCTGCACTGTCTTCCTTTTGACCATTTGCAAATAGCATTGAGTTCATTAATACTGCTGAACAAATCAACATAACTAAGAATTTTTTCATAAAATCGATCTCCTATCGTTTTTAAATTTTTTGCGAAATAAACATATCTTTTTGTGTGTGTTCGTTAACGCTACATAAATATTCGATTATAAAATTGAATATGTCAAGAAATAAAATCAATATTTTTATCAACGTCAAAATTTATTGTATTTTTTATGCATAAGTTTGGTTATCTGTTTTTATTTCACTGTACATATATTAAGCATACGTTTTTAACAGATATTTGTTATTGGTTTGTCGTTTGATCTATCATCATTTTTGAATATTGCAGCAATTAACATTTATTTCAAAATAT
>JALNVT010000243.1 GCA_023231265.1 Sphaerochaetaceae bacterium | reverse complement strand
TATTATTGGGATTTTGCTCAAAAAAAGATTCCTAAAAACTAATTTAGGAACCCTGTATATATAAGTTTGAAATTACTGTTTGTTGTATTCTTCTATGATAGCTGATGTAACACGATTTACGATTTCATCATACTCACCATCTATGGTAGCACCAGATGCTTTCACATGGCCACCACCACCAAATTTAACAGCAAATTCACTTACATTGAAAGTTGTGTTGTAATTTGCTCTGAGCCCAAGATTGACGTTGTTATCACCTTCTTTAAAGACGCAGACGGCTTTGACACCTTCTACATTCATAATTTGAGTGTAGTAATTGTCACTTGGACACTCTCCTTCATCAGTTTTTCTGAAGTAGGAAAGTGCAATAGCTCCATCACATACAAATTTTGTTCTTTCAACTAATTTACATGTATTTTTTAGATAATCATAAGGCTTACCACCATTCATCTGTGCCATTGTCTCACTTGGACTTACTCCAATCTCAACTAGGTCAGCTGCCTCTCTAATTGCAACACCATTTGTTGGTGATACAAACTTAAAGAAACCAGAATCAGTTGCAAAACCAAAAAATAATTGTTTTGCAACCTCAAGTGTTATCTCAACATTCAACTTTTCATAAAGTTTTTTAATCAATAGGGTAGTAGAAGTTGAGTTTTTGAATATATAACTTAACTCCCATCCTTGGTTCAATGAAGTTGGGTGGTGGTCAATTACTACAGTCTTGAGACCTCTCACTTGATTTTCAAAACTACCAATTCTGCTGAGCTCACCACAATCAACCAATATCAATAGGGGATTGTCACTCAACATCTCGTTGGTAAGTTTCTTTTCAAATAAATGCTCTACAGCTTTAGTTTCCTCTCTTTCGAAAGGACCATCGTTTGCAAGAATTACTTCCTTGCATCCAATCTGTTGCATGAGATTTCCCATAGCAAGCTGACTGTTGTAACAATCACCATCAGGTTTTTTGTGACCTATGATAATTACTTTGGAAGCACTTTTAAGAGCCTTGATCACTTTATCTTCAAAAGGAGGGAAGTCATATTTATTCATTAGCCAGTTATCTCCAATTTATTTAATTCTTCTAACATCAATGTGCCGCCTTCAGTATATACCTTAGGTGTTGCACCCTGTGTTACACATTCACGTGAGATAACAACCTTTGATGCACCTTCAAGAGAAGGAATATCATACATTATTGTTAGCATGATATTTTCAACGATTGATCTGAGTCCTCTTGCTCCAGTTTTTTGAGATACTGCTTTTTCAGCAATAGCCAGGATAGCATCCTGCTCAAATTCTAGATCAATGTTCTCCAATTTCAATGATGTTATGTACTGTTTGACAATTGAGTTCTTTGGTTCAGATACAATTTTAACAAGATCTTGTTCACTCAAGTTGTTTAAAGATACATGAATAGGTAATCGACCAATGAATTCTGGAATCAAACCAAACTTAACCAAATCATCTGGTAGAAGTTGTTTGTACAGTTTTGAGAGGTCTTTCTCTTCTTTAGTAATGATTGTTGCACCAAAACCCATTGGTTGAGTTGTAACTCTCTTTTCAATGACTTTATCAAGTCCAACAAAAGCTCCACCACATATGAATAGAATATTCTTGGTATCTAATTTGAGCATCTCTTGGTTTGGATGTTTACGTCCACCTTGTGGTGGAACAGAAGCTACCGTACCCTCAATGATCTTCAATAAAGCCTGTTGAACACCTTCGCCACTTACATCACGAGTGATTGATACATTCTCACCTTTCTTAGCAATTTTATCAATTTCATCTAAGAAGATGATACCATGTTCAGCTTTTTTGATATCGTTGTTTGCGTTTTGAATTAATTTTAAAAGTATGTTCTCTACGTCCTCACCAACATAACCAGCTTCTGTTAAAGTGGTGGCATCAGCAATTGCAAAAGGAACATTCAATTTCCTTGCTAAAGTCTGTGCAAGTAAGGTCTTACCTGTACCTGTTGGGCCGATCATCAGAATATTTGACTTATCAAGTTCAACGCCTTGATCTTTTATTTTTTCCTGGAACTTTACTCTTTTGTAGTGATTGTACACTGCAACAGATAAAACTCTTTTAGCATCTTCTTGTCCAATTACATATTCATCAAGGTAATCTTTTAATTCTCTAGGAGTTGGAATGCTTCCATCCTCTGAGAACATAGAATCACCGTCAAGATCAATTGTTGATCCCTCTACTGAAGATGATGCTGGATAACCTGCAACCATGTAGTAGCATTTTTCAATACATTCATCACATATTGCAACACTTCCATGCTTTGCAGTAATCAGTTGTTTACAATCTTCTGCAGGTTTTCCGCAGAAAGAACAACTATTTGCTTTTGGGGGTTTTGATCCAAATGCCATTTTATCTCCTCATGACTTTATCTACTAAGCCATACTCTAGTGCTTCATCAGCGCTTAAGAAATAATCTCTCTCTACATCATTTTTAACAGTATCTTCATCTTTACCTGTGCAAGATACAAGTATATCTGTAGTCAATTTCTTAATACGAAGAATTTCTTTTGTGTGAATTGCAATATCAGTAGCTTGTCCTTCAACACCGCCCCAAGGTTGGTGAATCATAACTCTAGCGGAAGGTAAGATAAATCTTTTTCCTTGAGCGCCAGCTGTCAATAGAAGGGCACCCATGCTAGCAGCCTGTCCCATACAAATTGTTTGAACATCTGGTCTGATATATTGCATTGTATCATATATTGCCATACCAGCTGTTACGCTACCGCCAGGACTGTTGATATAAACACTTATATCTTTTGATGGATCCTCACTTTCTAAAAAAATCAACTGAGCTACAACAAGATCTGCTGTTGCATCATTTATCTCTCCATCAAGAAATATGATTCTGTCTTTGAGTAATCGGCTAAATATATCGTAAGAGCGTTCTCCTACACCGGATTGTTCTACAACCATAGGAACTAAGGTTTGCATTCTAGTGTTATCCATAAATTACTCCTAATTTATTTTGTTTTTTATGATAAAAGGCGGAACAAACAATGTCCCGCCTCTAATTCCTTAAAATAATGATATTTTAATTATTCAGTATCTGCAGCAGGTGCTTCTTCAACTGGACCATTCATCAACTCATCAAAGCTCAATTTCTTGCTGCTTTTGAAGTTGTTGTTTGCTACTAGGAAGTCATTAACCTTTGAGAACTTGATGTTATCTGTAACGATTTCTGTGTAGTATTTGATCTGATCTTCAGTGAACATAGAAGTATCGCCAAGACCTTCTTTGATCTCTTCTTCAGTTACTTTAAAGTCTTCAGTATCTTTAATCTTGTCTTGGATTAAGTTTCTGTTGATGTCTTTTTGAATCATTGGAGCCCAAGTTTTCTTAAGATCTTCAAGAGATTGACCCTGACTACCAAAGATCTGAGTTAGAGTGTTCAAATCCATACCATTGTTCTGAGCAATTTGGTTTAACTGTTGATCAGCTTGTGCATCTACCATTGATTTTGGAGCAACGATAGGGCATGCTTCTACAAGTTTGTCCATTATTGCCTGATATCTAAGATCGTTCAATCTAGCATCAGCTCTTTCTTTAAGTGTCTTCTTAACGCCAGCTTTCAAATCATCAACTGTGTTGTAATCTTCACTGACATCCTGAGCAAATTCATCATCTA
>JALNVT010000242.1 GCA_023231265.1 Sphaerochaetaceae bacterium | reverse complement strand
ACCTACAACTCTTACATTTGATCAAGAGACAGGTATTTTGGAGTAATAGTTTTTACTCGGTCATCAAAAAATTTATTCATATAGAAGGATTGTCACCATTGTCAGGTGATGATCCTTTTTTTATATGAGAATAATAGGCATAAATCTTATTTTAAATTACTTTCCTTTATCTATTGAGTTTTTGGTATTATAATAACTTTAAGAATTAATATTATAGTCATCAAGCAATTGATAAGGAAGGAAAATTTATGAGAAAAATTTTTGTTGTAATGTTTATTTTTTTGTTGTTTATGTCTAATTGTCTTTTTGCAGATATGATTGATGCAATCACCGGAGTATCGGCTATCATATCAGGAACATCTGAAATTGTATCAGATACAAAGGAAGTAGCTAAAGCTACAAATTACAACTACAAGGCTCAAATAAAAGATATTGTAGCTGATCTTCCACCAAACTTGACAAAAGATGAAGCCTATCAGGAAAATCGAAAATTTGCAACAGTTCCTGCTCTAGCAAACTTTATAATAGGTTTTGGTGTTGGCTCTAAATGGCAAGGCAATGTATCAGGTTATGTCTCTCATAAAGCAGTGGATTCAATTGCTATAGGAGTTGGAGGTGGTACAGCACTTGTTTGTTTAATTTTAAGTGGTCTATATCTTCCTTCTTGGGGACAATCTAATGTAGAGAATCCTCTGCTCACCATCAGTCTTTATAGTTTAGGAGCTGGTGCTGCAGTATCTCTTGTTAATAGAACAGTCAGTATTTTTACTGCCTGTTCTTATGCCAATAAATATAATAAAGAGCTCAAAAAGCAGTTAGATCTTGCTATCATACCAGCTGCTGATGGTAGTGTATCTTTTGTAGGAACATTATCACTAGATGACTTTCCCAATTTGATTTAATCAACTATTCAATTCTGATATAAATCTGCAATATAGTCATGATTGGATAGAAAGCACAATCAACATCTCAGTCTACTGATAGATTGCAACTTAAGTGATGCAAAATGACATGAGAATAGCACTGCAATCAAAAAAAGGTAACCCCAATTATTCAAAAGATTGAGAGAGCTTAGATTGCATTCTTCGTTTGCAGTTTGTGATTTGAAGCAAATAGCCGGGACAAGATACTTGGCATAAATATAAACCTCATCCTTTTACAGATGAGGTCAATAATATTATCTAAATTACGATATATTAAAAGTTGTAAAATCCTTTTTTCGCAGAATAATCACAAGTTCTATAACCGTCTCTAGTTGCATAAACAGCCTGCAGGCTTGATCGCCTGAATCTCTTAAAAATTGAAAAATTTCTTATCAATTTATCTCTAAAGAGTTTTCCAAATTCTTTCTTTTCTACAAATATAACTTTTTCTGTATGAGCTTTATTGCTCTCTCTTCTGTTTTTTAACGTACCTTCATATACTTCATAAGGTGATGCTTTACCAACAGAGGTGAGCTCATTTTGAAAGTTCCTCATTGTATTAATTATAAAAGAATTCAATTTTAATCTATATTGTGATGACTTTACCTTCTTTCCTGCAAATAATGCATTAGACTGTAAGATTTTTCTAATTCTATTGATTATTTTCATCTATATTTTTCCTTAACTCATTCAAGAGTTTTTTATGACTGTTTCTTACAAGCAAACAGCAGATATGTTATCTTTTGGAGAATAAATTATATTCTTTTTATAAGTATATGTAACCAGTATGATAATAAATAGAGAAAAAGGCAAATAAAATTTGTGTTTTTTTCGTATACTTGCCCCTTTTTTAAAGAAATTAGAACGATATCATCATAGTTTTTAACCTTTTGATGTATGCATCTTGATGTTGTTGACCGCCCTCTTGCTTCTGTAGTAACTGGATTCATTTTTCAATCTCATATAATTCGTATCTAATATATGTTCAAAATACAGCGGATCATCATAGATTCTCTTGAGCTCATTTGAATATCTTTTGGTTGGCACATATCCCTTGCAGTAGTGAGCAAAGGTGGTAGTCCTCCATCCAAGTAGAATTGATAGAGAGAAGTTTCCAATGCAATACTTACGTGGTATCTCTAAAATTTTTTCATATGATATTAAATTGTTTTCTTTTCTATACTCATCAAGCAGAGCTTTGCAGTTATAATCTACAACTTCTTTGTTATATACTTCTTTTCCACAGCTCAAACACTGTGTTCTTTTTCCCTCAAAATAATATTTCTTGTTTTTAAGCACAGCAACTCTATGGTTACTTTCGATGAAGCAATCAGTATTAGTTCTGCAGTTCTCACAAAAACAATTTATAAGTTCTCTCTCAATTGCCATAATAAAATTATATAATTTATACTTACCTACGTCAAAGAAATTTGACGTCATCTACAATTTATATAGAATATAGTCATTTTTAACAGATTAATATTCTTAGAAATCCTCTGCTGTTATATAAAACATGCAGTAACCAAAATTAAAAGTCTTCATTAAAAAGCATAAATTCTATATGAGATTGTTTATCAATGCTGAAAACTACATCGGTAGATTATGAATCTACATATGCTTTAAATCAAATTCAATTCAGTACTGTTTCATTTTTGATTTTTTAAACAGATATATTTTAAAAAGTAGACAAATGTAGCAAAAAGTATTAATTTAAGCGTAACTAATTTTATGGAGACCCCCAATGCAAGTTAAAATTATTGGTGTAACTGGCGGATCTGGCTCAGGTAAATCTACTGTAGTTAGAAAAATCAGTGAAGTATGTAGTGATTTCGTATTCATTCCTCAAGATAATTACTACAAAAGCGCAGCTTTTGTAAACAATGAGAATATAACAGCTTTCAACTTTGATCATCCAGATGCATTTGATTTGGAATTATTGAAAGAACATTTAATTGCTCTTAAAAATGGACAGGCAATTGACATGCCAACGTATGATTTTGTACATCACAGAAGAGGCGATGAAACAATTCATATTGAACCTTGTAACTTGGTTATTGTTGAAGGTTTGATGGTACTTTATGAAGGTTTCATAAGAGATCTACTGGATTTAAAACTTTTCATAGATACACCTGCAGATATCAGATTAATCAGACGTATTCAAAGAGATGTCGCTGAACGTGGAAGAACTCCAGAGAGCGTAATAAAGCAGTATATCGAGGTTGTTAGACCTGGACACCTGAATTTTATCGAACCTACAAAAGAATATGCTGATATAATCATTCCTGAAGGTGGACACAATGAAAATGCATTGTCAGTATTGATTCCTTTTGTAAAATCTATTACATGCGATGATGATACTCAATATTAGATCTTAGTATGCAGATACCCCTTTTCAATGCTTATTGATTTTGGGGTATTTTTTTGCTGACTATTGAGAATGTTTGGCCCTAGTTACAATAATCATGATTGCTATCACCGCTAGAAAGAGACCAAATAAAAAATTAGCAAACATAATATTTTCATTTCCTGGAAACAACCACAGATCATAAACAACATTGAAAGTCAAAGATAATATCGAACAGATTATGAAATATCGTCTAATATTCTTAAGAAAATAATTCCATTGATTCTCGTTCATTTTTATAAAATTAAGATTTATACCATTCTGACTTACAAATCTTTAATGGTTTTCATAGTAAGACGGATTGTATCCTTCAAACAAATAGCCTGAAACAAATAATATTACGGGAATAAAAAATAAGTAAAAAAAAACATATCTTGCTCCTAAAATCAATAAACTCTATT
>JALNVT010000241.1 GCA_023231265.1 Sphaerochaetaceae bacterium | reverse complement strand
CAATTCGTTGACCCAACTCATTGAATTTGTCTATAAAATTCAAAAGATCATCATATTCTTCATCATCCAATTTAGCAGCAATGGCCTCATCGGCTGTATTGAAACCATTCGTTTTTAGTGATTTCTGAAGTGATTGTGATAGCTCTTTTATTTCATTTTCAATTGCTTCAATTCTTTCTTTTAAAATCTTTATCTGAGTATCTTTTGAAGATATGTTTCTATCGTTTTCACTCATCTTATTTGCAATGCTCTCTCGCTGTGATGAAAGCTTCTGAATTGAATCAGATAGCTCAGATGCTTCAACATCCAGATCTTTATCTTCAAATAAATCATAACGAGACTTTTGTAATTCCTTCAAACTCATATCATTTTTCTTAGCAATGAAATCAAAATTTTTAAAAGAGTCTTCTTCTGAAGTCAATTCGATCTTCTTATCTGAAATTTGCTTCTCAAGACCATCTTTTTCAATCAATTTGGAATCTAAGATACTTTGTTTCTGAAGGTAATCAGATTTAATTCTATCAAGACTTCTATTGTCTTTATGTTTGAAAGCCTTAAATTTCTCAAAGAATTCATCAATATCAGCAAGAAGTCTCTCACATTTGGAGATTTTGCCTTTTAGATCTTCAATCTTTTTATTTGAGGAATCGATAGATCTCATTGTATTTTCAATCTTGATCTCAAGAGTCTCTTTTTTTGTCTTCAATCTTTCAATGTCTCTTTCAATACTTGAAACAGTTGAAAGGTTTTCCTTCACTTCTTTAAGTCTATTTTGAATAATATCTCTTTCTTTTGCAAAGTTTGCTTTGAAATCATCTGTACAGTTCAATGAATTCTCTAAGATTGACCTATTTTCAAAACATGCTGCATTGAGAGATTTTATTGAAGATCTCAAAACCTCAAGCTTTGAATAATTGTGAGAAAGTGCTTCTCTTTCATCATCAAGTTTCACTTTCAAATCATTTAATTTTCTCTCTTCCTCATCGACATCTTCTTTCTCAATGCTGATTGGAGATGGATGATCAATTGATCCGCATAGAGGGCAGGGTTCATTCTCAACAACTTGATTTGCAAAATCTGTCAGCTTCAGAAGCTTTCTTCCTCTTTCATAGGATTTTTTAGAGATCTCATAAAGTTCTTCAGTCTTCTCGTATTCAACTCTATCTGCTGCGTATTTTTCATCTAATTGCTTGTACTCTAAGTTTTTTGTGTCCAAGCGAGTGCTATCAGAGATATAATTTGATAGAGTGAGGCTGAGTTTTTCAAGCTCTCCACTTTTTAAATTGAGATCATCCAACTCCTCATTCAAAATATCAAGTGATTGATATTTCTTCTTATTTCCTTCAAGAGAAATCAAAGAGTCTGAATTCTCTTTGATCTTTGAATTTAAAACTTCTAACTCTGCAGTATGTTCCTTCAAATTTGCACTCTCTGACTCCAATTCATCAGTAAAAGACTTTAAATCTTCAGATTGCTTGGAAAGAGATATATTGTTTGAAACAATATCAGAAAAATTATCAACAAGCTGTTTGTCTGAAGAATGAGTCATCAGATATGTGTTTGCATCCTCAATAGAGCTATCAATTGAAGAGAGCTTGACAGTCAATCTCTCTATATCAGCCTTGATTGTTTCTATATTTTCTTTTGAATTGCTGACATTGTTTTTATCATTTTTCAATTCAACAGAAAGATCACTTATCTTCTTATCTAAAGGTCTTACTTCAACGGTAAGCTCTTTCAAAGATTTCTGCAGACCTTCTTTCACTGATATCTCGTCACTATTTAAAGAAAGCTGTTTTTCAAAAGATTTTGACCTTGTCATCAAAGTCTCTAGAATTTGCTGGGCATGTATTCTATCTTCTTCCAATGATTTTATTTGCAAATCATTCTTTTCAATAGCATCTATCAATTGAATTGGTTCCAAAGATCTTTCGCTTCTTTCAATTCTTCTCTTGCTTTCATTGAACTCAGGTAACTTTTTTTCTTTCTCTTCAATCTCTTGAGATAAGGACAGTTTCTTCTTATCAAGAGCCCTCATTGTATCGTAATATGAGATATCAATTTGATTCTTTGATCTTAAAGTTGAGAACTCCAAAATATTCTTCTCATTTTCCTCAATATCTTCAAGAATCTGTTTCTTCTCTTCATCACTCAGAACATTCTGACTTCCCATCTTGGCATCAAGAATTTCTAAATTCTTTTTTTCTGTTGAATAATGCTCGTATATTTTCTTTCCAATGGAGCTGTATATCTCTGTACCAGTGATCTGCTCCAATATCTTTGCTTTATCATCATCTTTAGCGATCAGGAATTTGTTGAAATCTCCTTGAGCAAGAAGCACTGAACGTGAAAATTGGTCAAAAGTCAGATTGATCAGTTTCATTAGCTCATTATCGAAAGTTTTATTTGATGCAATTACTTTCTGAATCCCATAATCTCTGAGCTCACGTTTGTACATAACAAGATTACCATTTTTGTTATCACGAGCCTTACGTTGTGAGAAGAGGGCAGAGTACTCTTTATTATTTGTAGTAAAAATTACCTCACTGTAGCAGTTTCCACTGTCACGGTTCATTATTTCATTGCTGGAGCCAGTTATTTTGTCTATTCGTGCAGTCTTGCCAAATAAAGCCAGTGTTATTGCATCAAGTATTGTTGATTTACCACTTCCTGTATCACCTATGATGGCAAATATATTATCTTCAATAAGATCTCTGTTGGTAAAATCTATTTCAAATTCACCCTTCAATGAATTGAGATTCTTAAATTTTAATTTGTTAATTCTCATTTTCAACTTCCTCAATTACTGTATCAAACAATGATATGACCTCATCATCTAGGCTATCTTTAACAATCTCGTTGAATATTTCTTTTGGACTCAACATACTCAGTGCTTTGATATCTTTTGTATTTGAAAGAACAAGTGTCTTGTTTTCTATTTTGACTGAGAGAATTTCAAACTTATGAGATACTGAACTGATGAACTCATCAAGCTTGCTGCTCAGATCTGGATCTATCTTCTCACCACTGTAAATGATCTCTAAATAGGTTACATCATCAAAATCTTCTGATAGAGATCTATCATAACTGTCAATATTTTGAGTTATTTGCTCATAGCTATCTCCTCTTGCCTGAAAGAGTGAGAGAAAGTTAGGGGTTTTTATTGTGATCTTAGAAAATTTCTTGCCTTCGAAATCCAGAAGGATCATTCCTTTGTCTCCACGCTCTCCAAAACCAAGAGGAATTGGAGAACCGCAGTATGTAAGCTTTTCTTCATGATTCACTATCTGTGGTTTGTGAATGTGACCCAGGGCCAAATAATCAAGAGATGGTGGAAATACTTTGGAAGGAAGGGTGTTCATCTTTCCAACATATATATCTCTTACTCCATCACCTTTATCAAGATTGGCCGATCCACCAGAAGTATACAGATGAGCCATACCAATGATTGGAAGAGATGAATCGAATTGCTTTTGAATGGCTTCTTCTCCGCGTTTGAAATGATCGCTCAACTCCATTTCCAACTCATTTTCAAGACCTGCTGCATCTTTCACATCAAAATCTGCTCTTAAATCAGTATCTGACAAAAAAGGAACTGCAAAGACTTGAGCATATACCTCACCATTGCTCTTCAAAGAAATCAATTCATCTTCTATTTTGGAGGATGTGACAACATGTATATTGAAATTTTTCAAAAGAGGAGCAACAAGCGCAACAATCTGTTTTGAATCATGATTTCCACTTATAATTACAACATCTTTAAT